>JANNUW010000546.1:0-7763 GCA_031414095.1 Hyphomicrobium sp.
GTGCTTGGCCGGGAACGCAGAACGCTTAATTGAATGGCCACCGGCCGGGCGACGCGGCCCACATCACTCCAAACCTCGTGGCGTGATGAAATGGGTGAGTGCGCCCTTCCCGGGCCGGACATCCCGCCACGACGTGGCGTCGAACGCAATCATCGCGAGAGCCGCCGTCGGGAACTTGGCTGCAAGATCGGACCTCGCCTTGTGATCGCCGCGCCCTATCAGCGACAACGCCAGCGCGTGCAGTCCCGGATTGTGCGCTAAAACCATGACGTGACCATAAGAGCGGCCCGCCTTTACAGCGATGTCGAGCATCGTTTCAGGTAAGGCGAGATAGAGCCGGTCGTCGAAAACGACGTGCGGATGCGCGCCTTTCAGTTCCGGCAGCATGAGCGCGAGCGTCGCGCGCGTGCGGACCGCGCCCGAACACAAGATCAGCGCCGGTGCGAGGCCTTCGCGATTGATGGCCGAGCCCATGAGGGCCGCCGCTTTGATGCCGCGGCTCGACAAGGCGCGATCGAAGTCGTCAAGGTCGAGATCGCCCCAATTGGACTTGGCGTGACGCATCAGGGAGAGTGTCAGCATGGACGCCGGCCAACCCTTCATTATCCAAAGACGCCGCCGTTGCCGGGCCGTCCTGATCTGTGGCCACTGACGAGGCGGACCGCCTCCTCGGCAGCCCGCACCACAGCCTTCGCCTTATTGATGCATTCCTGCTGTTCGTTTTCCGGCACGCTATCATAGACGATGCCGGCGCCAGCCTGGACATGCAGCATGCCGTCTTTGACGAGGCCCGTGCGCAAAACAATGGCGGTGTCCATCTCGCCGTCGGCGGTAAAGTAACCAACGCATCCCGCGTACGCGCCGCGCTTTGACTTTTCCAACTCGTCGATCACCTGCATGGCCCGGACCTTTGGTGCGCCCGAGACGGTGCCCGCCGGAAAACCCGCCATCAAGGCATCGAGGGGATCGTGCGTGGGATCGAGATCGCCGATCACATTCGACACGATGTGCATGACATGGCTGTAGCGCTCGACCACGAACTGATCGGTCACCTCGACCGTGCCGGTCTTGGCGACGCGCCCGACGTCGTTGCGCCCCAGGTCGAGCAGCATCAAATGCTCAGCCCGCTCCTTGGGATCGTTGATCAGCGCTTCACCCAGCGCGCGGTCTTCGGCCTCGGTCTCGCCGCGCCGCGTTGTGCCCGCGATCGGGCGGATCGTCACTTGCCCATCGCGCACACGCACGAGAATTTCGGGCGATGAACCCACGAGCGTAAAGTTTCCAAAGTCGAGATGGAACAGGAACGGCGATGGATTGAGACGTCGCAACGCCCGGTACAAAGCGAACGGCGGCAACGTGAACGGAGCCGAAAAGCGTTGCGACAGCACGACCTGGAAAATATCGCCGGCGCGGATGTAGTCCTTGGCCCTATCGACCATGCGCAGGAATTCGGCTGGCGTCGTATTCGACTTGGGCTCCGGTTGCGGCGCCGATGGGATCTGTGATGGCGCTGCGGCGCGCGCAATCGGCGCCTCGAGGCGCGCGACGACGTTGGCAAGGCGTGCATGAGCGAGCGCGAGAGCGGCATCGGCCCTAACGGCGGGGTCGTGCCGCACAGGTGTCACGACGCACATTTCATCGCGCACGCCATCGAAGATGACGATGATCGTCGGCCGCATGAGCACGGCGTCGGGAACGCCGAGGTCATCGGCCTTGGCGTCCGGCAGATGCTCGACAAGACGGATGGTGTCATAGCCCATGTAGCCAAATACGCCCGCCGCCATCGGAGGCAGCTCGGGCGGCAGTGTCAGCCGCGACGCGGCCAGCACCGCGCGCAGCGACATGAGAGCCGGAACGCTTTCGTCTTCGAAGGCCGCGGCGGAGACCGATGGCTGCCGGTTGATCGCGGCACTGTTGCCATGCGCGCGCCAGATGAGATCGGGCTCGAGGCCGATGACCGAATAGCGCCCGCGCGTGGCGCCGCCTTCAACCGATTCCAGCAAAAAGCTCATGGCGCGAGCGCCGCCGCCACGACTGCTGCTCGCGTCGCCGTCGGCTGGCGGTGTCAGCTTCATGTAAGCCGAAACCGGCGTCTCGAGGTCGGCGATCAGCCGCGTCCACACCACCTGCGGCTCGCCGCGCGCGTAGACCTCGGCAAAATCCTCGAAAGACGGCTTCGCCTCGAAGGGGGCGGATGGGGCTGTTGTCGAGGTCACGGGCGCCCTTGTCTAATTATGGCTGCTTATGGCTGCGCGTCGGCGCCGGAAAAACGCTTGAGAAGCTGTTCGTTCAAGGTCACGCCGAACTTGGTCTTGAGCCCATCGACGAACGCGATGAGCTGATCAGTCTGGAGTTCGCCCTCAAGCTTGTCGGTCAGCTTCTTGGTCTCTTCCGGGGTTGGCGCTGGCGGCGGCGTAATGCTGATGACCTTGAAAACGACGCGCGATTTGCGGTCGGCCGACTCAGCGTTGGCAGCACCCTCTTTGGGCAGTGTGAAAGCCAGCAGGATCGCGTCCTGGCTCATGCCCGGCACCGACATCACACGCTTGACGTTCTCGGTAATTTCGACCTTGCCGCCGGCTTCCTCTGCAAGTTTGTTGATGTACTCGCCGTTCTTGAGCCGCTCCGTCAATTTGACTGCCAAATCGTTCAACTGCTTCTTCTGTTCCGAGTCCGTGTAGTAATCTTTGACGAGCCCCTTGGCCTCCTCGAACGTCTTCTGCCGCGGCGCCGTCACTGACAACGTGTCGAACCAGGCATAATCATTCGACGGCAATCGCATGACATCGTTCTGGGCGCCGGGCGAGGACGCAAACGCCGCCGACAGCACGGTTTGCGCATCGGCTATATCGAGCGCCGCCTTGCCGTCGGATGCCTTGTTGTCGGCCGACGCGGCCTCGACATCCTTGTAGACCAGCTTCAGACTGTCGCCGGCCTCTTTCAAAGTTTTACCGGCGTTGCGGGCTTCTTCGACAAGATCGATTTTTTCCTGCACGAGTGCCTCGGCCTTCTTGCTCGCGAGTTTGTCGCGCACAAGGTCTTTGACGTCATCGTAGGTCGTCGTTTTACCTGGATCAATTTCGATGACCCGCAACAGCAGCGTTGAAAACTTGCCGTCGATAGGCTGTGAAACCTCATCGCGCGGCAAGGCGAATGCTGCTTTGGCGACGGCCGGATCGATCAGCTGGTTCTGCGTGAGCAGACCTAAGTTTATATCGCTTTCCTTAGCACCCGTGCTTTTTGCGACGTCGACGAAGTTCTTTTTGTCATCGACGATGGATTTACGCGCAGCTTGGGCCGCAGCCATATCCTTGAACGAAATCTGCTGAATACGCCGGCGCTCCGGCTTGTCATAGGTCGCCCGGCCATCTTCGTAGGACGCTTTCAAGTCGGCGTCGGCCAACTCGACGGTCTTCTTCAAATCCTCAATGGTCAGCAACAGAACACCGAGCTTGCGGTATTCCGGCGTCATGAATTGGGTTTTGTTGTCTTCGTAGGTCTGCTTGATTTTTGCGTCATCGGGGTCGGCGACGACAACCTTCTTGATCGCGTCAATCACGAAGTGAGCCGTGGTGCGCGTTTCATCGTTGTAGGCGTGGGTCACGTCGACCATGGCTTTGGGCACCACCACGGATTTCGTCACGCCATCGGCCAACTGGCGGCGTAGCTCTTCTTCGCGGCGAATGGCAAAGAAGCCCTGTTCGCTGAGGCCCTGCTCCTGCAGAAAACCATCGTAAGCGAGTTTCGAGAACTTACCGTCGACGCCCTGGAACATCGGATCACTGCGCACGTTTTCGGTGAGCGTCTCGTCCGACATCGCGAGCTTCATATTTTTGGCTTCTTCGAGCAACGCCGTTTGCCCCACGAGCCGCTCGGCGACGTTGCGATCGAGCCCCATGGCAACCGCCATCTCGCGGGTGATGCGGCCGGTCCGTTCATTCGACATGGCTTGCAATTGATAGTCAAAGGCGCGGCGGAACCGATCGAGTGAAATCTCCGTCTTGCCGACCGTCGCGAGCGTGGTTGTGTTGCTTGACAGGAAATCCCTCGGGATGCCCCAAAGAACGAACGACAGCATCAGGATCAAAAACAGAAGTTTGGCGACCCAACCCTGGGCACCACGTCGCATCGAGTCTAGCATTGGCCGTTTGGTCCACGTGGTTAGGCTCAGCCGAGCGGTCCCTTGAACAAGGGAAGCCTCGAGGCCGGGCCGGAAAGTTTCGCGCACACCCCGGGTGACAGGGCGGATCGGCGTGATATGAAGCCCACCACGCGCGTGAAAGCAAGATCAGTTTCGCCGAACCCGTCGGCGGGCCACCGCGCGCCGCACTCCCACTCGAGTTGCCGATGCTGGCCCACTGGGGGGCCGGAGGCAGGTTCGACCATTCACCACCTTCAGGATCTCAATCATGGCCGCTCCGACAAGCTCAATCCGCCCGCTGATTGCGGGAAACTGGAAAATGAACGGCGGCCGCGCCGACTTGGCGCAAGCGATCCAAGTGGCTGAAGCGCTGGCCGCGGGCGACGGCGCGTCAAAGCCGGAGGTGCTGCTATGCCCGCCCGCGACACTGGTCATGGTGATGGCCGAGGTTTTGAAGGCGACCCGACTCGCCGTTGGCGGCCAAGATTGTCATGCCCAGCCGAGCGGAGCCCATACCGGCGACGTTTCCGCTGAACTTTTGGCGGACGCTGGCGCCAAGTTCGTGATCGTTGGACATTCCGAACGCCGTGCCGGCCACGGGGAATTGTGCTCGACCGTGCGCGCTAAGGCTCTGGCTGCATGGCGCGCGGGGTTGCAAGCCATCATCTGCGTCGGCGAAGCGGAAGGCCAGCGCCGCGCCGGGTTGACGCTCGCCGTCATCGAGCGCCAGCTTGCAAACTCGCTGCCCGACGGCGCGACAGCCGCCAATACGGTCGTTGCCTACGAACCCGTTTGGGCCATCGGAACTGGGCTGACGCCGACATTGGCCGAGGTTGGCGAAGTCCACGCCGCCATACGTGCGGCGCTGACCCGCCGGTTCGGTCAAGAAGGCGCGCAAATACGCTTGCTTTACGGCGGGTCGGTCAAGCCCTCGAACGCAAAAGAGCTGCTTGCCGTCGATGGCGTCAACGGCGCGCTCGTCGGCGGGGCGAGCTTGAAAGCGTCCGATTTCCTGGGCATCATCGGGGCTGTTGCGTAAATTTGCGCCAAAACGTGTCGCTCGGGTTGCCTCGCGCGTTGCATCGCGGCATAACAAAAGATCGAAAAATGCAGACGCGCAAAGTCCGGCACGGCGCGGGATCGATTTTAGGACCTATGATGTTGCCAACAGGTCGAACGATAGGCGCTCGGGCGCGCGGGTGGCGGGCGCGCGGGTGGGCGGTTTTGGCTGCCTGCATTCTGGCGAGCGGCGGCTCAGCTGAGGCAGCTAAGCTGGATGAAGCAGCCTGCGATGGCCTGAAGGCCGAGCGGGCGCGCATCGAAACCGAAGCCCTCAAAAGCGACATGAGCAAAGGTCCGCAGTGGGCCAAAGAAAATCTGCCGGCCGAGCGTTTGAAGGAAATCGAGCAATTGATCGGCCTTCAGGAAAGCATCGACTTCAGATGCCAACTGCCCAAGCCGGCGGGGTTGCCCGCCAATATCGCCAAAACTACAGAGCCCGACGGGAAAGCCAAATCGGCCACGGCACCCGAGGCAACGGACGCTGGGTCTCCATTTACGCTTTCGCCAGGATTGGGCACCCCAGCTGCACCCAAACCGGCTAAGAGCGCGACGACCACGAAAAAACCTAGCACGCCGGCCGTCAAACAGGGCATTCCCGCCGACAAAGCCGAACGCCCGCCGGCCGCCAAATCGACGTCGAAATCGCAAAAATCGAAGCCCAAGGCCTCCGATCACTACGTGCCACCGCCCACAAAGCAGCAAGCCGGACAGGGTTTCGGGTTCGCTGATGCTCCCCCCGCATCCGGCAAAACGTCGGCTGCGACGTCCGTAGAACCGTTATCTCCGTGATTGCGACCTAAAAAGCGAGGGCTCTAGCGTTGCCGATCCGGCTCGTGTAAGAGACGGCTCTTGATTTCCCGAAAAGATGGACTGAATTCATGCAATCCGTGATGCTGCTCATTCACCTGTTTATCGCGCTCGCCCTCGTCATGGTGGTGCTTTTGCAGAAGTCCGAAGGCGGCGCGTTGGGCATCGGCGGCGGCGGCGGTGGCGGATTCCTGACCGGCCGCGGCCAAGCAAACCTCCTCACCCGCATCACGGCTGGGTTGGCGCTGGCGTTTTTCCTGTCCAGCATCGGCCTTTCGCTGGTCGCGAACCGCGGCGTTGCACCGTCTGGGTCCGTATTTGACAAGACGTCAGTGCCTGCTTCGCCCGCAACTCCTGGTGCCACGCCTGACGCGACGCCGCCCGCAGCTGGCGCACCGACCACCGACGCACCGGCCAAGACCGAGCCCGCAACACCGCGTGGCGGCATCCTCGACAAGCTAGAATAATAGCATCAGGTAGCGCTGCGGGGATTTCTTTCGGCCGTAGCCGATAGGTTTGCGACGCTGAGGCGCCACTTGCCCGCGGCGGGGACGCTGCGCCGGACCGTCTCGAGCACGGCATCGGCAGCCTTCTCCCAAGAATATCGTGACACATTCGCAGTTCCGCGCCGCGACAGGCTTCGCGCCGCTTCCGGGTCCGTCCACAACGTGCAGATCGCTGCAGCGACAGCCTCGGATGATTGCGGGTCGACCAGGATCGCGCCCTCGCCCGCAACCTCGGGCAATGCGGACCGGTTTGAGGCGATGACGGGCGTGCCGCACGACTGTGCTTCGACGATTGGCAAGCAAAAGCCCTCATGCAGCGACGTGTTGATGAAAAACGCTGCATTCGCGTAAGCCGCGCGCAGCGCGCCGTCGCTCACACCCGGTAGTGTCCGGACAGGCTGCTTCAATTCAGCCCGATCGTTGGCACGCGCCAATATGCCGTGCTCATCGCGTCCAATGTGGACCACGGGCACGTTGAGCCCCTGCTGCTCGAGACGGCCGAGCGCATTGACGATGACGCCTGCGTTTTTGTTGGGCGACAGGTTGCCGACCATCAGCCCGTATCGCCCCGCGACCGGCGGACCCGTCAACGGTGACGACATGTCGAAGGCTGGAGCCTCCGGAACAACCACGGCCTTTGCAACTGCAGCCGGGTGGAAGCGGCCGAGATCGCGCAGGGTACTGTGCGACGGCACAATGATCGCGTCGGCCGAACGGGCCGAAAGCGGGAACAACAGGTTCCAAGTCAACCGGTGACGCCAAGGATATTGGTCCGGCATGAGTTTTAAGTAGAGGTCATGTACCGTAATGACGCGCGGCCAGTATCCGCCGCAAAATCCGAGCGGATTGGGATTGAACTCGACGGCAGGCGCGTGTGCCCGCATCAGGCGCGACAGGATCGGCCCCTGCATCGCGACGTTGACGGAGAGCTGGGCGTAGTGCGGCACCGTGACGACGACCAGCCGTGAATGCAGCAGCGCCAGCGGCAATTCTGACGCCGACCACGCCGTCAAAAGCACGATATCGCCCGAATTCGTCTCGAGCATTGCCGACAGCAGGGCGAACAGGAATCGCGTGATCCCCGTCACGCGGCCAGGCGGCTCGAGCATGTGGTTGACCACAATTGTCGGCAACGGCGTCTCCCAAATCGATCGTGTGACAGGTTTCCGGACAAGCTGTTCACCTGCGTCGCGGTATGCATAGAGCGTACCGAAGTGAGGTCGGACCAGTAGCGAGTCGCCAGAAGG
>JANNUW010000547.1:0-2779 GCA_031414095.1 Hyphomicrobium sp.
TGATGGAAGCCTGCCGCTTCTATGACATCGACGCGGTCGCCGAATGGGCCTGCACCAAGCCCATCGGCTGGCAGGCGGCGAAGGCCGAACGCACGCCGCCGGCCCGGAAGCGCGTGGCGTGACAGGCAGCAAAATGGTGCCGCTGGCAGACCGCGGCGTCGTTGCTGTCGGCGGTGCCGATGCCCACAAGCTGCTGCAAAGTGTTATTACCAATGATCTCGACGCGCTCGGCGCGTCCAATGCACAAGACGCGCTCGGCGCGGCTCCAGCACTCCACACCGGATTGTTGACCCCGCAGGGCAAAATCCTTTTTGATTTTTTTGTGGTGAAGACGGCCACCGCCTTCCGGCTCGACGTGGCGCGCGATCAGGCGGCCGCCCTCGTCAAGCGCTTGACCATGTACAAGCTTCGCGCTGATGTCCAAATCAACGATGTGAGCGACGCCATACGCGTGTTTGCGGTTTGGGACGGCGAACCGTGGTCCTTCTATAATCTATCGACGACGTCGCAATTCACAGATCCGCGCTTGACAGCAATGGGGCTGAGGATCCTCGCATCGACCGAATTTGCAGACAGCGTGGCGCAGGCCATCAACGGCTTTGAAGCACCTTTCGAAGACTACGATGCCCACCGCATCGGGCTCGGCGTGCCCGAAGGCGGCAAGGACTACGCGTTCGGCGATGCCTTCCCGCACGAAGCGCTGTTCGATCAGTTGAACGGCGTCTCGTTCACCAAGGGCTGTTACGTGGGCCAGGAAATTGTCTCGCGCATGGAGCACCGCGGCACCGCGCGCAAACGCATCTTGCCAGTGACGGGCAATGGACTTCTGCCGCCTCCAGGCACTGAGATCAAAGCGGGCGAAATCACCATCGGCGTCCTCGGCTCGGTCGCGGCATCGCACGCTCTCGCCCTGTTGCGCCTCGACCGCGTCTCTGAGTTTATGGCCAAGGGCGTGCCGTTGACGGCGGGCAATGTTGAGATCACTGTCCACATTCCAAGCTGGGCGACGTTCTCGCTGCCGCCAATCGAGCCTCAGACCGGCACCCCATGACGTCTAAAATTGCAAAGCCTCTGGAACGCTGCGCGTGGGCCGGCTTCACCGATCCCGAATATATGCGCTACCACGACGAAGAATGGGGCGTGCCCATCAGGGACGACGTTAGACTTTTTGAAAAAGTCATCCTCGAAGGTTTTCAGTCCGGCCTGTCTTGGCTGACGATCCTGCGCAAGCGCGACAACTTCCGCCGCGCCTTCCATAATTTCGACGCGCAAAAAATCGCGCGCTATGGCGACAAAGACGTGGCGCGCCTGATGGCCGACGCCGGCATTATCCGCAACCGTCTGAAAATCGAGGCCGCCATCGGCAACGCGCGCGCCTTTCTGGCGCTGACAGAGACCCAATCCTACGCAAGCTTCCTGTGGAATTTCGTCGATGGCCGCCCGATCATCCACGCGCGGCAAAGCTTCAAAGACGTGCCCGCTGAAACGGATTTGTCAAAACGCATCTCCAAAGAACTGAAAGCGCTCGGCTTCAAGTTCGTCGGCCCGACGACGATTTATGCCAACATGCAGTCGATCGGCATGGTCAACGATCACGTCGTCACCTGTCACCGCCACGCGCCCTGCGCCAAGCTGCAAAAAGCGTTCAAGCTGTAAGTCACGATCTGTAGTCACGATCGCATTAAAAACTGACCCATCCCACCTCGTCGTCCCGGCGCAGGCCGGGATCACGCGACCGTGGACGGTCCGCGGCCGCGGAAGAAGAATGCGAGGGCGAGGCCCGCGACGAAGCCGCCGACGTGCGCCATGTACGCGACGCCCCCCACATCGGCGGTCTCGTCGGTGTAGGCGATCGAGCCGATGCCGTTGAACAGTTGCAATGCTATCCATCCACCGATCACGATCAAGGCCGGCATCGCCACCATCTGCAGCCCGACCACAACGCGCACGTTGCTCTTTGGAAACAACAGCAAGTACGCTCCGAGCACGCCGGCGATGGCACCCGACGCGCCCACGTTGGGGATGTTCGAACCCGGCATCAGCGCATACTGAGCGAAGGTCGCAGCAACCCCGGTGACTAAATAGAACAGTAAAAATTTCCCATGGCCAAACCTGTCTTCGACGTTGTTGCCGAAGATCCAGAGGTAGAGCATGTTGCCGATGAGATGCATCCAGCCGCCGTGCATGAACATGGCCGAAAAAATCGTCGGCGCATCGGCGGCGGGATGTTGCGTGAAGCGGCCCGGAACGAAGGCCCAGCGCTGGATGAAACCGTCGCCAAGTTGCAGCTCCGCCATAAACACGAGAACGTTCAACGCGATCAAAGTATAGGTCACGAAGGCGACCGACTTGACCGAACTATCGTCGTCACCGACAGGAAACATTTGAAAAGCTCCACGTTTGACGGCGACTGACCGAGCCGGATCTTAACGCATAACGGGCACCATGGCGACACGGGCCGCATTGCCAAACGGCGCGGGCCCGCACGCCGTTCCATCGGCTCGGCCGTGATGACGCTCCAGCGGGCTTTGCGCTTTTAGAATTGACGGCTCCCGCCTTCTCTGGTCTCAAGCGCCATGCGAAAAGTTATCGAAACAAACTCATGACGGTTATGTCCCAGGCGGTTTACGGCATCGTGCCGCGCGATCTCGTCGAGGTCGGCGAGGGTGCGGTGCAGTGTTCACCGCGTGTTCCGGGCAGCCGCGTGCTTTCCGATTTGCCAGCATCCAGTTGTCAAAACATCGTGGTGCATGCGCCGGCCAGCACCTTGGAGCGGCGC
>JANNUW010000548.1:0-1890 GCA_031414095.1 Hyphomicrobium sp.
TGCAAAAGAGAGCGATTTTCTTGCGCTCGGATTTTGGCACTTCGCGGTCGGACCGGCACAAAAGAATATCTGGCTGAATGCCGATTGAGCGCAGCTCTTTTACAGAGTGCTGAGTTGGCTTGGTTTTCAATTCGCCAGCCGAAGGAATAAACGGCATCAACGTCAGGTGCACATAGACGGCCGAGCCACGCGGCAGATCGTTGCCCAGCTGGCGGATGGCTTCAAAGAATGGCAGGCCTTCGATATCGCCAACCGTGCCGCCAATTTCCACGAGCACGAAATCAACCGCGTCGTTGCCGGAGCGCACGAACTGCTTGATAGCGTCGGTCACGTGCGGGATGACCTGCACGGTGCCGCCCAAATAATCACCGCGCCGCTCCTTGGCGAGGATCTCCTGGTAGATGCGGCCCGTGGTGATGTTGTCGGATTTTTTGGCCGGAACGCCGGTAAAGCGCTCGTAGTGCCCGAGATCGAGGTCGGTTTCAGCTCCGTCGTCGGTGACGAACACCTCGCCGTGCTGATACGGGCTCATGGTGCCCGGATCGACGTTCAAATAGGGATCGAGCTTTTTCAAGCGGACGGAATACCCACGCGCTTGAAGAAGCGCGCCGAGGGCTGCGGAAGCGAGGCCTTTTCCAAGGGAGGAGACCACGCCGCCAGTTATGAAGATGTAGCGCTGCATGGGAGCCGAGGCTTACACGAGCAGGACTGCGATTCGAAGCGGCAAAGTCGCCACATCCACACATGGCTGGGCACAGTTGCCGTGGACAAGCCAAGAACGGACGCGGCAATGTGCCAAAAAAGTGTGTTCAGCACGTCTATTAACCAGAACTACGCTGACATCGTCCCAAGCGGGCGAAATGCAGATATTCCGGGGACTGGAACGGCAGCGCTCAGTGCAGCCGGGGCCAACCCTGGTAGACCGCATGCACACTCAACCCCACCCGCCAGGATTGACTGAGGAGACGACGGTGCCGACGATTGTGGTCAACCACATGCTGGAGCCGCCAGGGCGGGTTACGGGAATCACACGATTTCTGTTTTCGATGCTGCAAGGCTTGCTGGCTAACTCGTCCAACCGCATTGTTCTTGTCACCTCGTGGCAGGCTGAAGATTTGCCGCCGCAGCTTTCGCAGTCGCGTTTGATTGTCGTCAACGTGGCGCATCACGCCAAGCTCTCCATCAATGTGGCGATGCAGGGCCCCGTGTTGTCGCGTTTGATGCGCTCGTATGCGCCAGCCGTTGAGTTCAACGCCAACCCGCTTGGATTTTTCGCAGGCACCTGGCCGCGCATTATCACCGTGCACGATCTTTATTTGAAGCTGATGCCTGAGGCCTACCCAAGGCGTCATCGCTTGACGTGGGAAGTTCTTTTTCCGCTCTCGGCACGCTCTGCCAGCGCCATTGTCGTTCCCTCGGAAAGCACCCGCCAGGATCTTGGCCGCTATCATCCTTCGGCGTTTGAAAAGGCGGTCGTGGTGCCTGAGGCTCCCGCATTTGATCTGTCATCTCCCCTCACCGGCCCGCCTGTTGAGGGCCGCTACGGCCTGATTGTCGGCAATCTTTCACCCAATAAGAATGCAGCTGTGGTGGTTGAGGCTTTGGCGCATCTCGAGCGCGACGGATTAACGGTGCCGCTTGTTCATATCGGTCGAGACGAGCATGGCAATTTAGCAGACGCCCAGAGGGCCGCAGGGCTCAAATGTCCTGTTCTTACGATGCCTGGCGTGAGTGACGGGGCCCTGCGCGCAGCTTATACCAATGCCGCTTTTTTCCTCAATACGTCGCTGCACGAGGGCTTTTGCCTGCCAATCGTTGAAGCTCAGTTCTGCGGAACGCCTGTCATCGCATCCAACCGTTCGGCGCTTCCCGAAGTTGCTGGCGATGGAG
>JANNUW010000549.1:0-2556 GCA_031414095.1 Hyphomicrobium sp.
CGATACGCGCATGGATATCTCGTCGTTTCCCCACATCTTCTTCCGCGGCTGCGATTTCACGAATGCGCGGGTGATCGACGCCGATCTCTATGAGGCGTCACTGGTCATGGCTAATTTTACCGGTGCCGATCTTCGCGGCACGGGTTTTGTACGTGCCGACTTCACGCGGGCGAACCTTACCGGCGCCGATCTTGCGGGCGCGGATATGACGGAAGCCAATCTCGAGGGCGCCATTTTCACCGGCGCCAAAGGTCTTGATCGGGTGAAGGGATTGTCACTAGCCCTCAACCGCGACCGCGCGGTATGGTAGGGGGGGTGCGGCTTATCGAGGGTTTTTACTAAATGCAGGTTGGCAGCAGGACGTTGCGCCGGGTCGTAGTGGCGGCGTCCCTGATTGGATGTGGCGCGGCAGCTGTTGCTGGCGGCGGCACGGGGGACCCGCTTGAGGCGGAAGTCGATACGGCTTTGGTGGTGTCGGTAGATGTTTCCAATTCTGTCGATGAGCGCCGTTATCAATTGCAGATGGGCGGCATCGCGGCGGCGCTCGAAGACGACGGCGTCATCGACGCTATTCTGAGTGGCCCTCAGGGCGGCATTGCCATCGCCATGGTGGTGTGGGCCGACCGCCCGAAGACCGCGATTCCGTGGACTGTCATCCGCAACAAGGAGGATGCCGCGGCCGTCGCGCAGAAGATTCGCAAACTGCCGCGCGAGGGCGGAGAGTTCACATGCGTCGCGTCGATGCTGCGCAACATAGCCGACAAGCTGGTTACGCAGATTCCGGTCAAGGCCACCCGTACAGTCGTCGACGTGTCGGGCGACGGCAGCGAGAATTGCAATCCGGTCGAACCAGTCGACGTGATCCGCGATGAATTGGTGGAGGCTGGCGTCACCATCAATGGTCTTCCGATCCTCGACGGCAAGGAAAAGGCGACGCTTGAAGAATGGTTCAAGATCAACGTGCTGGGCGGTCCAAGCGGGTTCGTGCTGCCGGCCAACGGCTTTGACGATTTTCCCCGCGCTATCCGCCAGAAATTCGTGATCGAGATGAGTGCTGCCGCGCCAAGCGAGCGGGCAACGGTGCGGTGACGCGCAAATGGGTTGGGTCAAGCAGAGCGCGACCCAACATTCCACGGCACGCGCGCCTTTTTTTTCTCACAGTTGTGCCACGAAATGTTGGGTCGCGCGCCATTGCTGCGCTGCGCATGCCGCTAGACACCAACCTACGTGAAAACGCTGTCCGTAGGTTGGGTCAAGCAGAGCGCGACCCAACATCCACAGACCCGCGGGGTCTGACCCCGACGAAAAAACGGCCCGCGGGGCGTTTGCCTGCGAGCCGTTAAGGTCGAAACATCGAGCCGCGTCGCTTACATGTCTTTCTGATCGCCGGGGGCGCACTTCCATTTGGTGATGGTCCAGCCAGGATGCTCTTCGGCCCACTGCGCGAAGTAGGGCGGCGCAAACATGGCGCACTGCGTGGTGTCCATGTCGCCTTCAACAGGCAAGCGATAATCCTTGCAGACGTTAGGGTCGGTGGCCATGCAGGCCGACAGAATAATGGTCATCATAGAAGGGGTATCTCCGGCGCCAAAGGTCTTGCACTTCTTACGGCATAGATCGGGGCCGGACCATGTTCGCAAGGCCAATTGCGGATTACAATTAAGCAATCAACAGGATTTCGCCTTTGCCGGATGTGGCGAGATCGCCAGCAAACCGGCGCACCACCTTAGGCAGGGGCTTGGGTGCAAGCGCACCCAGCGTCTCGCTGAAGTGCTTATTCATGATGGCAAGGATGCCGAGATCATGACGTCCGCAATCGGCGAAGGTCGCGGTCATGCGCGCGACCGATGGCGCGATGAGAGTGCCGCGGCGCAGAAGTGGCCCCGGTGTCGCGCCCAAGCCGCCCTCGGCCCAAATGGTGCCGCCAAGCATGCGTGATCCAGCCGACGCGCCGGTTTTACCGCGCGTGATAATGGTGCCGCGGCGCATGCGATCGCCCGCGCGCTCGCCGATGTCACCTTCAACGACGACGGTGCCGCCCGCCATGCCATTTTTTTCGCCTGTCAGAACGGCGCCCGTGAAGTCGCCGGCTGAACCCTTGACCGTGATCAATCCGCCCTTGAGGCCGGCTGCGAGAAAGTCGCCGGCCGAGCCGCGAATGTCGAGGCGGCCGCTTTTCATCGCGCGCCCAGCGTAAGCGCCCGCGTTGCCCTCAACGATGATGATGCCTGATTCCAAGTCCGCGCCTATGCCATCGCAGGCAATGGTCGTGCCGGCGAAGGTGAGTGTGTCGCGGAGCGTTCCCGAGATGTCGAAGACGTCGCCGACGCGCAATTGCTCCCGCGTCTTGCCGATCACGAGCTTTGCGATGTCGTGCACGTCCAGAGCCGCGATCTTGTGCGGAACGAGCCCTGACAGATCGAGGCGGCCGGCCGACGCGTTGCGCAGCGTGAGGGTAAGCCCGCTCATGGCAGGAGGTCCTTCAAGTGATAGTGATGGGGCCCGAGCTTGCCGCCGTAGTTGCCGGCCGATACGCGCGTCACGCCCTTGGCGGCG
>JANNUW010000550.1:0-2197 GCA_031414095.1 Hyphomicrobium sp.
CACGCTGTTCGTCGCCGCGGCTCCGATGGTAGCCGCGAATGGCGAGCAGACCGGCGTATTCACCCTGGGCACCGGAATTTGGCTGCATGGAAATCGCGGCATAGCCGGTGATGTCACATAGCTTGCCGCAAAGATCGTCAATCAACTCTTTGTAACCGAGCGCCTGATCGGCGGGAACAAAGGGATGGATCTCGGAAAACTCGGGCCACGAAATGGGTAGCATCTCCGCCGTTGCGTTGAGTTTCATTGTGCAAGATCCGAGAGGAATCATGGACCGGTCAAGTGCGAGATCGCGATCCGCAAGACGGCGCATGTAACGCGTCATCTCGCTTTCGGCGCGGTTCTTATGGAAAACGGGATGCGTCAGATATTCTGACGTCCGCAGCAGCGCATCCGGCAACCGGGACGCGGGATACGCGTCCTTGTAGACCAGATCGTAGCCGCCAAAAGCGCGCCAAACGGCTTCAAGTGTATCGGGACGTGTGCGTTCATCGACGGTGATGCCGATCCTGTCGTTCCCGACTTTTCGCAGGTTGACACCGTTGTCGACGGCGTTCTTCATGATCAGCCCTTGATAAGGACCGACGTCCACAGTGATCGTGTCAAAATAGGCTGCGGGCGATACTTTGAAGCCCAGAGATGTCAGCCCTTCATCGAGACGTACGGCATCGCGATGCACCCGTTCTGCGATCGCTTTCAGACCCTGAGGACCATGAAATACCGCATACATCGAGGCGACAACCGCAAGCAGAACTTGCGATGTACAGATGTTCGACGTCGCCTTTTCACGCCTGATGTGTTGTTCGCGCGTCTGCAGGGCGAGCCGGTAAGCGCGATTGCCTCTCGCGTCGATTGAGACGCCCACGAGCCGGCCTGGCAACGACCGCTTATAGGCGTCGCGCGTGGCCATGTATGCCGCATGCGGACCGCCATATCCCATCGGGACGCCGTAGCGCTGCATGGAACCGATCGCGATATCGGCCCCCATTTCCCCGGGCGGCTTCAACAGCGCCAAGGCCAATGGATCGGCAGCGACAATCGCCAAGGCGCCGGCCTCATGCAATTTTGTGCTGAGCTTTGTAAAATCGTGACAATCGCCACACACGCCTGGATACTGGAACAGCGCACCAAAGACTCTGTTTGGTTCGAACTCGGTAAATGGATCGCCGACGATAACGTTCCAACCGTGCGGTTCAGCACGCGTTTTCACGACGGCAATGGTTTGCGGCAAGCAATTTTTGTCGACGAAAAATGCGTTCGCTTTCGATGCTGCCACGCGGTGCGCCATCGCCATCGCTTCAGCGCCCGCGGTTGCTTCGTCCAGCAACGAGGCGTTGGCAACATCGAGTGCAGTCAAATCGCAGACCAGCGTCTGAAAGTTGACAAGCGCTTCAAGCCTTCCCTGGCTGATTTCCGGCTGATAGGGCGAATAGGCCGTGTACCAGGCCGGGTTCTCGAAAATGTTGCGTTGAATGGCCGGCGGCATGGTCGTCCCGTGATAACCCTGGCCGATCAGTGATGTGAGCAACCGGTTCTTGTTGGCGGTTGCACGCAGTTTGTCGAGTGCACGCCGCTCCGACAGCGACTTCCCAAAATCGATCCGCGATGATTGCCGTATGTTAGCGGGCACGGTTTCGTCGATGAGGGCGTGGAGGCTTTCCGCACCAACAGTTACCAGCATCTCTGTGATTTCGGCGGCCGACGGACCGATGTGGCGCCTATTGGCAAAGTCGTAGGGATCGTAGGATCCTTTCATGAGTGAGGCCTCCTTACGATCGTACGTGTTTTTTATAAGTGTCTTCGTCCATGAGCGCGTCGAACTCGGCCCTATTGTCGAGCTTCAACTTGTAGAGCCAGCCGGCGCCAAGCGGGTCGCTGTTCACCAAAGACGGATCTTTGCCCACAGCGTCGTTGATCTCGACGACCTCGCCATTGAGAGGAGCGTACACATCGGAGGCGGCCTTAACGGATTCGACGACCGCTGCTGCCGAACCCCTGTTCAATTTAGCGCCCATCTTGGGAAGCTCGATAAAAACGAGATCGCCGAGTTGATCGGACGCGAATGCGGTGATGCCTATGGTTGCTATAGCGCCGTCAAGCGTCAGCCATTCGTGCTCATCAGTGAATTTCATTGGCAAGTCCTTGTGTTGATGGGGACGATGGGTGCGATGAGGTGCGTTTGAATTTCGACGGAACG
>JANNUW010000551.1:0-6864 GCA_031414095.1 Hyphomicrobium sp.
TTGGGCGCGCGCGCCATGCCGTAAGCGATCGGATAGGCGACCAGCAGTGTGAAAAACGTGGCGATGGCCGCAATCTTCAGGCTCGACCAGTAAGCGCTGTAATAGAGTTCATCGCTGAATATAAAGGCGTAGTTTTCCCAATCGAGCTGACTGAAGTAATTTTTCAAACCGGCAAAGCCGCTCGCAATGTCGAAGGTCGGCACGTAGGGCGGCATTGCCGTTGCGACGTCGGACAGCGAGATTTTGAAGACAATGAAAAACGGAACGAGAAAGAAGACCGCAAGCCAAAGATAGGGCACGGCGATGACATACCAGCGGCGCATACGATGTTCCCTCCCTGGCTGATGTTTGATTAGCGCGTCAAGACGATACCGGCTTCGGCTGGCCATTCGAGCCAGACCTTGTCTTCCCAGCTGATCGGGCGCTCGACCGTGTGCGACGAGTTCGCCCTCAGCGCCGTGACGCGCTGTCCGTTCTCGACGACCACGTGGTAGTGCGAAATCGAGCCGAGATAACCCACGTCGTTGACGGTGCCTGCGACCGAGTTGGCGCTGCTCGCTGGCTGATCAAGAGAAATGCGTATTTTCTCTGGCCGTATGGCGAGCCAAACCTGCTGGTCTTTGGCAATGCCTTCAGGCGCGCGGGCTCTGAAAACATTCTTGCCGCCAACCCAGGCGATGTCGGCCATGCCATCGGCAATCGACAGCACCTTGCCTTCGAAAGTATTCACCTCGCCTATGAAATTTGCGCAGTAGCGTGACTGGGGCGCTTCGTAGATGTCGCCAGGGGTTGCGACTTGCACCAGTTCGCCATGGTCCATAACCGCGATCCGGCTCGACACCGTCATGGCTTCTTCCTGATCGTGCGTGACGATGATGAAAGTGGCCCCGGTCACTTCCTGAATGCGCATCAGCTCAAACTGGGCCTGGGTGCGCAGGCGTTTGTCGAGCGCGCCGAGCGGCTCGTCGAGAACCATAATGCGCGGCTTCTTAGCGATTGCACGCGCCAAAGCGACGCGCTGCTGTTGTCCACCCGACAACTGATTGGGTTTGCGCTTGGCGAACTTACCAAGCTCGACCATGTCCATGGCTTCCTGAACGCGGACCGCTATTTCGTCCTTGTCCATGCCTTCCTGGCGCAGTCCGAATCCGATATTGCTCTCGACCGTCATATGCGGGAACAGCGCATACGACTGAAACATCATGTTGATGAATGGCCGGTCGTAGGGGGCAAGATCGGTGACATCCTTGCCCTCAACGAGAATGCGCCCCGCGGTTGGCCTTTCGAACCCGGCCAGCATGCGCAACAAGGTGGTCTTGCCGCAACCCGATGGCCCGAGCAGGGAAAAAAACTCGCGCTCATAAATATCGAGTGTGCAGTCTTTGACCGCTACGAAGTCACCGAATGTCTTGGTGACGTTTTCAAAGCGCACGATCGGAACCTGTGCCGGATCCTTCCACGGCGCAAAGCCCGACTGCGGGGCGGCGCTGCGCGGACCGGCACGCACATGCTGGGGAGCCGCCGGCGACGACGTGGCGGTCGTCTCGAGTGCAGTCATCTTACAAACTCCTCACTTACGATATCGCACGACGCACGCCGCAGTCCGTCAGAGAAAGGGCGCCGGAAGCATCTGCCCCGGCGCCCTCATCTCAGCTTTTATTTACCTGTCACGATTTTGGTCCACATCCGGGTTACAGTACGCTGGGTTTTGTTGTCCCAAGCCGTCTTGACGTAGAGCTTCTTCAAGGTGTCGGCATCCGGGAAAACCGCCGGGTTCTTGAGCACCGCTTCGTCGATGAACTTCTGCGACGCTAGATTGCCGTTGGCATAACTGATGAAGTTCGAAGCCTTGGCCATCACTTCCGGGCGATTGAGATAGTCGAGCAGGACGTGCGCGTTCTCGACGTTCTTGGCGTCCGCAGGGATCGCCATCATGTCGAACCACATCTGGGTGCCTTCCTTCGGGATGTTGTACTTGATCACAACACCCTTCTTGGCTTCTTCGGCGCGGGTTGCCGACTGCAGAATGTCGCCAGACCAGCCGAGCGCCATGCAGATATCGCCGTTGGCAAGCGCATCGATGTAGCTGGACGAGTGGAACTTCTTGATGAAGGGCCGGATCTTTGTCATAACGTCGGCGGCCTTGTTCAGGTCGTCGACATTCTTGGTGTTGGGATCGAGCTTGAGATAGTTGAGCACGACCGGCAGCACGTCTTCAGCGGAATCGAGCACGTAGATTCCGCAGTCCTTAAACTTGGCGGCATTCTCCGGCTTCAGGATGATATCGAGGCTATCGACCGGAGCATCCGGCATGCGCTCCTTGATCTTGGCTTCGTTGTAGCCGACGCCCGTCGTGCCCCACATCCAGTTAATGGCGTACTGGTTGCCCGGATCATAGACGGCGACGCGATCGGACACTTCCGGCCACAGATTGGCGATGTTGGCGATCTTCGATTTATCGAGCTTCTGGAAAACGCCGGCCGTGATCTGGCGCGATAGGAACGAACCGGTCGGCACGACGATGTCATAGCCGGTCTTGCCCGCGAGCAGTTTGGTTTCCAGCACTTCGTTGCTGTCGAAAACGTCGTAGACGACCTTGATTCCGGTCTCCTTGGTGAAGTCCTCAATTATCACCGGATCGATGTAGTCGGACCAATTGAACACGCGGACAATTTTCTCCGCTGCAAGCCCTGGCTGAGCGAGCACGCCCACCGCAACGGCGGCCGTCGCAACAACTTCGAGCAGACGGCGTTTGGCTTTTGATCCGATCATTCGACTTCACTCCTCAATTGACGGAAACGCACGGTGCCAGGTCACCCGCAACGCGCAAACGTGCGACGTCCCCGGTTGGAAGCCATTGTGATCACAAATTTCGCGCGGTACAAGTGTCTCGTTGAACGGGCCCGCAAATCGCCGGGGTCCGGTCAGGAAGTCAGCGCCGTGAAACATGTAGACATAAAGGTGCGCACGCAGACGGCTGGCCGCCTCCAGGGGCTGGGGGCAGCGCAACGCAGCGCGGTAACGAGTGCAGACGCTCGCGGGGGCCTGACTGCCCACGAAACCGTCTACCGTAGTCTGCGCGATCGTATTTTGTGCGGCGGGTTCCAGCCCGGTGAAGCCGTTACTCTCAGGGGCATTGCCGATGAATTGGGCGTCAGTCCGATGCCGATCCGGGAGGCCGTGCGACGTCTGATCGCCGAACGGGCGCTCGAGCTGCGTGACAATCGCCGCGTGCTGGTGCCGCCCATGACGCGGGCCAAATTCAACCAAATCCTGTACGCCCGGCGGGCGCTTGAACCCGAGTTGGCGGCCCTCGCCCTGCCCCAGCTCAACGCCGCAATCATCGCCGAAATCGAAGCCATCGACGAAGCCTTGGGCGCGGCCGTCAAGGCCGGCGATCCCGAAGGCTACATGCGAGCCAACTATCGGTTCCACTTCACTATTTACGATCTTGCAGGCGCCGACATGCTGGCCGCGCTGGTCGGCTCGGTCTGGCTGCAGTTCGGGCCTTTTATGCGCATGGCATATGGCCGGGTCGGCACCTCTGATCTCGAGGATTTCCACGAGGTTGCCCTGGCTGCCATGCGAGCGGGAGACGAGCGCGCCTTGCGCCGCGCCATTAATGACGACATCGAACAGGGCATGGGCTACATTGGCGATACGGTGCTGGGAACCCGTCAATAAGCCCGCGGCGACCTTGAGTTTGATCGCAACTTGTGATCACAATTGCCCACTTTAGTCGTTTTGAGGCCGGACGGGGCCTCAAAGGCCACGTCCCGCCGATCGTTTCAAAAACCAAAATCAGGTGCCCCATGACAGCCGCAGCTGGAGACAACCTCGCCGGCCAGGAACCGTATAAGGCCGGAGCAACGCCGGAAACTCTTAAAGACTGGCTCGCCCAGCACCGTATTGAAGAAGTCGACTGCGCCGTGCCCGACGTTGCCGGCGTGGCGCGCGGCAAGACGATGCCGGTCGAGAAGTTCGTCAAGCTTGGCCCCGTGCATCTGCCAATTTCAATTTTCCATCAGACGATCACCGGCGACTACGTCGGTTTTGAAGAAGACGGCCAGGCGCTCTACGCCGAAAACGATTTGATCATGGTGCCGGACCTGTCGACCATCCGCCCGGCACCGTGGGCGTCGAGCCCTACGGCTCAGGTCATCCACGACGCCACGTGGCAGAACGGCGAGCCGGTCGAAATCGCGCCGCGCAACGTTCTCAAACATGTCGTCGAACTTTACCGTAAGGAGGGATGGGAGCCGGTCGTTGCCCCTGAACTCGAATTCTATCTGACCAAAATCAATCCAGACCCCGACTATCCGCTCGAGCCACCCACCGGGCGTTCGGGGCGGCCAGGTGCCGGCCGGCAGGCTTATAGCCTCGGCGCGGTCGACGAGTACGACAAGATTGTCGACGACATTTACGACTTCGCCGAACGCCAATACCTGAAGATCGACACCATTATTCAGGAAGGCGGCGCCGCGCAGCTCGAAATCAACCTCGTGCACGGCGATCCGGTTCACTTGGCCGACCAGGTGTTCCTGTTCAAGCGCACCATCCGTGAAGCCGCCTTCACGCACGGTTGCTACGCGACGTTCATGGCCAAGCCGCTCGCCAATCAGCCGGGCAGCGCCATGCACATTCACCAGAGCATTGTGAGCACGAAAACCGGGCAGAACATCTTCACGCAAAAAGACGGTTCGCCGAGCAAACTGTTTTTCAACTTCATGGCCGGCCAGCAGCAGTTCCTGCCGCTGGCGACGTGCATCTTAGCGCCATACGTGAATTCCTACCGGCGCATGGTGCCGGGCGGCGCTGCACCCATCAACGTCGAGTGGGGCCACGACAATCGCTCGTGCGGCTTGCGCGTCCCGATTTCACCCGACAACGCGCGCCGTATCGAAAACCGCTTGGCGGGCGCCGACACCAACCCATACCTCGCCTTAGCGACGAGCCTCGCCTGCGGCTACTTGGGCATGAAACGTGCCCTCGATCCGCGCGTCGCGGTCGTTGGCAACGCCTATCGCAATGATCATCAACTGCCGCGCGGGCTCCTTGAAGCGCTCGGCGAATTCGAAGATTGCGCCGACCTTCACGCGATTCTCGGGAAGCGCTTCTGTCACGTTTATCTCGAACTCAAGCGCTCGGAATTCGAGGAGTTCATGCGTGTCATAAGTCCGTGGGAGCGGGAGCACCTTTTGCTCAGTGTGTGAGGTACGCTCAGAGCCCCGATCCAGTGACCGAGCCACTGGTTGTCGAAAAAATGCCACAACTTCAATACCAAGTGTCCCCTCGCCCATAACCCATCGCTTGCACCGCCAATCCGGGTGGCGCAGTCTGTTGGAGTGAATGAATCGCGCGATTAATAGCGGGGGGACACACGTGAGGGGACGGATCTTGGCACTCGCCATAGGATTAACTGCCATGGCGGTTCACGCGAACGCACAAAATTTCTTCGGTTTCCGGCTTCTCAATCTTGACGGAATTTCGGTCAAATGGGGCAATAGTGCGGGTGACTCGGTCAACTTGACCTACGCGTTTGTCAGCAGTTCTATGGAATTCCCACAGAGCCGCAATTGCAAGGCCATCGCGCCCATGGCAGGTTTGCTCTCGGCGTCATCTGTCAGTTCAGACGTGTTCGAAAATGAGGTGCGATCAGCCTTCGATCAATGGGAGAAAGTTGCACGCATCAGCTTCGAGCGTACTTCAGACGTTAACTCGGCAAAAATTCTCATTGGCGTTCAAGTCAATCCAGAGGGGCGGGCCTTCACCGATGTATCATACCGGCTTGAGAACCACGACGTCGGCAACATCGAACGCTCTCTCATTTGCCTCAACCCCAAGCAGCCTTGGAAAGTCGGGTTCGATGGCGATGTCGGCGTCTATGACTTGCGCTACACGATGGCCCATGAGATTGGGCACGCGATCGGCTTGGATCATCCCAGCGCTTCAGGGCAGCTCATGTCGTTCAAGTACGAAGAGCGCTTTCAGGGATTGCAGGCCGGCGACATCGCGGGCGCAGGCTTACTCTACAATTATCGCTAGTAAATAAAGCCGCCGGTTGAGACCGGCGGCTTTTCTCATGTGAGAAGATTCAGTTCTTGGCGTTTTGCAGCGCCTGGACTTCGGCCTTCGTCATGTTCAAAATGATCGAGTCGTCCTTCATGCTGAACTGCGACGCGTCGAAATCCATCTTGGTTTCGCCGATGCCAAGGAAGCCACCAATGTCGGCCTGAAGGCCGGTTACTTCCTTGTTCGCGCCAAGCTTGAACGCGGATACTTCGCCGAGATTCGAGTTATCGCTGCTGTAGACAACCTTGCCGATCCAATTATTTGCTTCGTCTTCTGTAAGCGTCATTTTGCCAACCGTAGATGACGATGGTAGCTGTACCGATTTTTCTGTCTTGGGTACAATCACTTCGGCGGGCGCCTTAATGTCGGGCTTGACCGACGGCACTGCAGTGTCCGAGGCAGCCGGCGGAGTCTTATCCATGGCGGGAGGAGTTGCATCCTGAGCGTTGGCGCTCATCGAAGCAATGGTTGCCATTGTGGTCAGTGCAATCAAACGTTTCATGGCTCGTCTCCGTTAATTGTGAGATTGCAAAACACCCAGAATGCCCGAACGGTTCCATCGTCGAAATTATTTCAGGTCATGATGCCGGTGCGTTTTGGCCGCGCGCCCGTGCGCCATGGACTTTGCGGGCTATTCCCGCTAGTGCGGGCGGAATAATCGACCGCGACCTCATCATCCGAGAACCGCCAGATGCGCACGTCCGTCATCGTATTCCCCGGCTCCAACTGTGACCGCGACGTCAAAGTCGCGATCGAGCGCATTACCGGCGCCAAAGTCGAAATGGTCTGGCA
>JANNUW010000552.1:0-2425 GCA_031414095.1 Hyphomicrobium sp.
CACTGATGACCCGGCAGGCTCGGTAAGGATTTCTAAAGACGAATCTGCCCGCCGATCTCGTGATGGGTGCGTAGATCGTCCGCCTCAAACCGGCGACTGGGAATTATCCTCAGGGGGGTGTTTAGCGCGCGCCTTGGTGGCAAGCCATCGCCGACGCGACAGGCGAGTCAGCCGGAGGGATTTCACCTCCGGCTGCTCCCAGAACCGTGCGTGAACCTCTCGATTCACACGGCTCCCGATGTTCGGCCGTTGCCATGACATAGTGGCCAGTGGGCGAAGAGTTTCGGCTTCGTCTGGCGCAGCCGGACGAGCCAGTCCTTCGCGCCCCTGGGTCGGCGTGCCATCCGCTTGTATTTGCGGCGGGCCCACCGAATGACATACGCGTCGATCCTGATGAGGGTCGGACGCAATCGCGTCCGATAGAAGTGGCTGTAGTAGGTGATCCAGCCGCGAATTTTTGAGTTGTACATCGCGGCCAGTTCTTCCAGAGATTTGTCGCTGCGTTGATGCAGTGTCCAGCTGCGGATTTCTCGCCCGATGCGCTTGAGTGCATTCGGACTAACCGCAGGCAGGAAGCTGTGCGTAAAGACGCGCCCCCGTCTCGTGTTCCACACCGTTTTGCGGGCCCGAAACTGGAAGCCCAGAAAATCGAAGCGGATGTCGGGATGCGCGCCTTTCCGTTTGGCGTCCTTGCAGTAGACAATTTTCGTCTTCTCTGGATGCAGCGTCAGCTTGCAGCCTGCCAACCGTGACGCCAGCGCTTGCCGCAGGGCGCGCGCCTCAGCCTCGGTTCGGCAGTGACAGATCGCATCGTCGGCGTAGCGCTCGAACGGGATGCGCGGGAACTCCCGCGTCATCCACATGTCGAAGCCGTAATGCAGGAACAGGTTCGCCAACAGCGGCGAGATCACCCCACCCTGCGGCGTGCCTGCCGTGCGCTCGACGATGCTGCCATCCTCCATCTGCACGGGCGCCTTCAGCCAACGCTCGATGTAGAGCAGAACCCACGGACAGTCGGTATGACGCCGAACCGCCTTGAGCATCAGCTCCCAATCAATGTTGTCGAAGAAGCCTTTGATATCGAGATCGAGAACCCAGTCGAAGTGCCAGCAGCGCTGGCGGGCCTCGGCCACGGCATCGATGGCAGATTTGCCGGGCCTGTAGCCGTAAGAATCCGGATGAAACACCGGCTCCAAAATCGGCTCCAGAAAACGACGCGCAACTTCCTGGGCAACGCGATCGGCAACCGTCGGAATCCCCAACGGTCGCGTCTTGCCATCTGCTTTTGGAATATCGACACGCCGCACCGGCGGTGGGAAATAGCTCCCTGACGACATCCGATTCCAGAGCTTGTAGAGGTTGCCCTTAAGGTTGGCCTCGAAGTCCGTAATCGATTGTCCGTCTACTCCAGCCGCTCCCTGGTTCGCCTTCACACGTTTGAAGGCCTCCCAGACCTCGCGCTTCGAGATCGAGAACGGCTTTGCCGGGTCCACGCGCTCATCCCGTCGTGCTGGAAGCACGCCTCCGGCATGACAGTTGACGGGTGGGCTCGGCTGAACAATGCGGTCCCTTCGGTCCAGCTTCATTACAAAGCCTTCCATCTTACTACGGACCGCTCCGTCCCTGTGCTCCGCGTCGGTACTCTTGCCCTTGTGGATTTAGCCACTTGGACGTCTCCCTTGGCATCGGTGCGACAGGTTCTCACGTTCCATACGAAAGCCTGATGCGGGCTCGCGCCGTCTTCACGCCGGACGCCGCTCGATCGGAAACCAGGTCGTCCTTCGAGCTTGTCCCGGGAGAATGGGAAGCCCCCGGTTTTGACGTCGTCTAATCTGCTTTCGACGCTTCAGAGACGGTTTGCTTGCGCTCGCCTTCCCGCATCCTACCTGCCGAGATCTTGTCTCGACGTTTCTGCAACGCTCACCACCATCGCTTTTGACGACAGCAGCTTGCAGCGGCTTGAAGCCAGCGCCTGACCGCCGGCTCCGAGGGGCCCACCCTCATCTCTCGTACAGCATCGCACCTCCTTGCGTTGGCACGTTCGTGACACACTCCCATTCGAACAGACACGTGAAGGGCAGTAACGGATTTGCCGCACGTCTGCATCGGCAAAGCCTGCTTGATCCGCATGTCGATCGTGGACGATATAGTGAGGCAGTGCCGCTGAATCTTTGATGCGGCAATGCAAATCCTCAAGCAACTCTCGTCATCGACAGGCATCTAGCTCCGCCTTCAAGGACAGTTTGAATGCAAAAGATGATCAATCCGACGATGGCCGACGTTCAACCCACCCATTGGCCGCCCGGTCACCCGCCGGTGAAGTTCGGCCGTATCGGCGTGTTGCTGCTCAATCTGGGCACACCGGATGCTACCGACTACTGGTCGATGCGACGCTATTTGAAGCAATTCTTGTCGGATCGGCGGG
>JANNUW010000553.1:0-4068 GCA_031414095.1 Hyphomicrobium sp.
TGGTATCCAGGCCGCTGCCCGAGTTGGCCGAGAAGCCCGTGATGACGGGGGCCGCAGGGTCGGTGTTATCGACCGTGATGCTCTGCGCCGCCGAGACCGCACTGGTGTTACCGGCCGTATCCGTCGCCGTGGCGGTGAAGGCATAGGTGGCGTCCGTGAGTGCCGCAGACGTGAACGTGAACGTCCCCGCCGGAGCTTCGGTCGCAAACCCGACCGAGACCGCATTCCGGAACACCTCGACCGTCGTCCCGGCTTCCGCCGTGATCGTCAGCGTCGGCGTCGTGTCGTCGGTGATGGTATCCAGGCCGCTGCCCGAGTTGGCCGAGAAGCCCGTGATGACGGGGGCCGCAGGGTCGGTGTTATCGACCGTCGTATCTACCGCGAAGTTACCGCTGACCGCGCCAGTACCGGCGCTGCCAGTAACGTCCGTGTAGGAGGCCGTCGCCAGGGTCACCACGTTTGTCGCATCTTGAATACTGGCGGTCGGTGTAAATGTCGCCGTCCACGTGATGTTGTCACCGGTGGTTAGGCTGGAAAGTGCGCCATTCTGGGCCGTTAGATCCGCAAGCGTAAAGCTGGTAACGGCCTCCGAGAATGTTATTGTAACAGTCGCCGTCTCGCCGATAGACAATGACGGATCTGAAATCGTTACTGTAGCTGTGGGTGGAGTAAAATCGAGACCGGCCGTGCTGACCGACTTGTCGGCGAATTTCAGGATTTCAACGTTTGCCAGTACGGTATCGGTACCGTCAGTTGCGGTGCCTCTCGTGTGAGCAATAATATAACTCGTCCCGGATTTCATTATGTCGTAGTCGGCAAAGTTGCCACTGAATACGGCCGTGTCCTTACCGGCGCCTCCGTTTAAACGGTCGTTTCCGCCTTGGCCCGTAAGGAGATCGTTGCCCTTCCCACCGATTAACCTGTCGTTTCCGGCCTTGCCAAAAATCTTGTCGTTTCCGCTTCCGCCGATGAGTAGGTCACCGAATTTTGATCCAAAAATCGTGTCATTTCCTGGCGTTCCAACGGCCTTCTTATTGATCGCACGGATAATAGCCATTTTCCTACTCCCACACAAAAAGCAACATGAAACTCACAGCGCGGTCCGCAGAGACCGCACCCCGGCGCAAAGTCAGAAAGTCAGCACGAGCGTGAACGTATGGAACGAATGGAAATCGGTGATCAAAAAAAGTTTGGAAAAGGCTTTGCCCTTAGCGTCTCTTACTCAGTCTATTGAAAAATCCTGTTTACGAAGAAATTACGCGCCAAGGCAGAACCTAACCCGTATAAACACCCCCAGTTCACCGCATTCGGAACACATCAGCTACGCACCGGAAGCCAATTTTCATTAGAGCCCCGGCGCACAATTAAAGCACGCGATGATGATCAGTCAAGTGATCAAATGGCACTGTCAGTAGCGCACCCGGTTTAGGTAGCACATGTTCCGCCCGGATTGACCTGCCCCCAAGTTGAGAAGGCTACGGATTGCCGGACAGATCGTGTGCTACCTAAACCGGACAAGTCGTGCGCTACTGACAGCGAACCGGTGGTATGCTGGCGAACTGGCCACGCCCTGATATACTGGATGCCTATGGCCACCATCCCATTCGACACCTACAGGCCGTAGCCTTGCTGCAAAACCGCGCCTTGTCCAAGGAGGCGGCGGAAGGCATTACTCAGCTGCTCAAGGATGTCACCGAGACCAACATGGTGACCAAAACCGATCTTGATTTGGCCCTTGAGCGACAGACATCCACCCTGATCCGCTGGGTCAGCGGCATCCTGGTGGCGCATGCCGCCCTGGCCTTGTTCCGTGATGTTGGCGTCCCGGAGTTCCGTCATTCCTCGGTGGCGACACGCATCGAGCGTAACGTGTGCGCCCAGGCCAGCGCGGCCACGAGCCTCCCGCTGCGCATATTCGGTCCTTCGGTCAGGCGTGGTCAGGCAAATCCGTGCTTACGAACCCAACGGACGGATGGCTTCTTCAAACGCCCAGTCGAGCCACGGCGTCAAGGCCTGAAGATCACTGGTCTCGATGGTCGGGCCGGTCCAAATTCGGAGACCGGCCGGCGCATCACGGTAAGAACCGATGTCTTTGGCCACATTTTCTTGGTCCAGCAAAGTGGTCATCGCCTTAGTGAATGCGCCTTTCTGTTCGGCTGTCAGCGCTAAAACCTTTGGATCGACGATCTTGAGGCAGATGGACGTGTTGGAAAAGGTTGCAGGGTCTTGCGCTAGGTTAGCAACCCAGGGCGTACGCGCGACCCATTCATGAATGATCCTGGCGTTGGCATCGGCCCGCGCCATCAGCGTCTCGAGACCGCCGATGTTTTCTGCCCACGCGAGCGCGTCGAGATAGTCTTCGACGCACAGCATTGACGGCGTATTGATCGTTTCACCTTCGAAGATCGCTTTGTTGAAACGGCCGCCTTTGGTCATGGTGAACAATTTTGGCATCGGCCAAGCCGGTTTATAGCTTTCAAGACGCTCGACGGCGCGCGGAGACAGGATCAGCATTCCGTGGGCTGCCTCACCACCGAGTGCTTTTTGCCAAGAGAATGTTGCTACATCGGCTTTGGACCAATCGATGGCCTGCGCGAATATCGCCGACGTCGCGTCGACCATGGTGAGACCCTCGCGGTCGGACGGGATCCAGTCGGAATTAGGAACCCGCACGCCCGATGTCGTGCCGTTCCAGGTGAACACGACGTCTCGCGAGAAATCCACTTTGCCGATATCCGGCAGTGCGCCGAACTCGGCTTCGAGTGTTCTGACGTCGGAAAGTTTAAGTTGCTTAAGGACATCGGTGAGCCAAATCTTGCCGAAACTTTCCCATGCGAGCACATCAACGCCGCGCGCGCCCAATAGTGACCACATCGCCATCTCGAACGCGCCGGTGTCGCTACCCGGCACGATAGCCACATGATATCCGGCGGGTAGTCCGAGAAGTTCTTTTGTCTTGGCAATCGCGAGTGCCAACCGCGCCTTTCCCTCTTTCGCCCTGTGCGAACGGCCAAGAAACGCGTTGCCGAGCGCGGTCGTCGTCCACCCCGGCCGCTTTGCACACGGGCCGGATGAAAAATTCGGATTGGCCGGGCGGCGAGAAGGCATTGCAGCGCGGTTCATGTCAGATCCTTGCTTTGATCGGTCATCAACACATTGATTGTCGAAAGCAAGGACGGTGCGGCAACGAATGCATCGGCGCCCCTTTGCACGGCGATCCGATGCACCACGCCGCCGAAGCCGACGACGTAGGCGCCGCCATTTCGCGCAGCTAAATCAGTCACGCCGTCACCGACCATGGCCACGGATCCATGGCGGCCGGCAATTTCGCGACAAATAACAGCTTTGCCGTCATTGCGCGTCAAAGGCGATCCGGCATCAAATCCCTCGTAGGCACCTGTTGCATCAACATGCACGGGTACGGCGTAGACGTGTGATTGCGCGATCCCCAGCCACTGAGCAAACGGGGCAATGGCATCGAACAGTCCTCCGCTGACGACATACACAGCTACGCCATTGTCGTGCAAAGTCGCGACAGTCTTCGCGCCGCCCTCGACAACTGCTTCACGATAGCGCTGCGCCAGCCAAGCCAACGCGTCACGATCGGGGCGCACGCGTTCCATGCGCTTGGCGTAGACTTCATCGAGCGTGATGCGGCCGTCCATTGCAGCGTTGGTCAACTCAGAAATTTCGGGCAGACATCCGGCGCGTCGCGCCAGTTCATCAATGCCCTCAAGTTTGCTCAAGGTGCTGTCGCAATCGAAGCATACGGCGGCAAATTTAAGCGGCGAGGGCTTCACAGCTCAACCTGCACGACCTGATGCATGAAAGACAACGCGCGAACTTCAGCTATAGTCTGATCGGACAATGGGGCGGAAACTCCGATGAGTGCAATCGCGGTAGTTTGGCTCACGTCGCTCCCCACCTCCATGCGCGAAATATTGATCCCTTCGCGGCCTAAAATGCCGCCGAGAGCACCAATGACGCCGGGCCTGTCATCGTGGCGTGTAAAGAGCATGTGCCCTTGCGGAATGGCTTCGACGTCAAAACCGTCTATGCGCACCAGCC
>JANNUW010000554.1:0-1049 GCA_031414095.1 Hyphomicrobium sp.
GGCGCCAAGTTCCTCGACGCCGGCGACCTCGGTCATGAAGCGGACGCAGCGGGTGCACTGGATGCAGCGCGTCATCGCGGTCTTGATCAGCGGCCCGAGGTTCTTGTCCTCGACCGCGCGCTTGTTCTCGGCGAAGCGCGACCCGCCGACGCCGAATGCCATTGCCTGATCCTGCAGATCGCACTCGCCGCCTTGATCACAGATCGGGCAATCAAGTGGATGATTGAGGAGCAGGAACTCCATCACCCCTTCGCGCGCCTTTTTCACCATCGGCGTCAACGTACTGATGATCTTGGGGCTGCCATCTTTGTTCGGCATCAGGTCGTTGACGCCCATGGCACAGGATGCCACCGGCTTTGGCACGCCTTGCACTTCGATCAGGCACATGCGGCAGTTGCCCGCGATTGACAGGCGCTCGTGATAGCAGAAGCGGGGCACGTCGACGCCCGCCTGCTCGCACGCCTGGATCAGCGTCAATCCGTCTTCGACCTCGATCGGTATTCCGTCGATGATCAGTTGCTTCGGCATTTTCGCCCGCCTGCTGACTTCGTATCCGGCGTGAGTGTTTCGACAATCCCTTTCAGAATCATCCGATTTTTCAAACACCAATGCCGCAGTTGTGTCAGCCCTCGGCGCGAAACGCCAGGGGTTGCACTGCGGCATGTCTTCTCACGGCCGACACATAACGGGTTGCGGCGTAGCTGCCAAGAGGTGACGGGGCCAAGCGCAGACGGGGCCAGTTACCGATCGGCACGAATGAGAGTGCTCACACCCCGGCGGCCGAAATCGGTAACTGTCCCCGGAATGAAAAACCCTGCCCGCCAGAGCCGGAGGGCTCGGCGGACAGGGCTGGCACCAACCACGACCGAGACCGGGTCGAGGGAACTGGCCTCAAATCGTGGAGGGATCTGGAAAAAAATGGCGTGCCTAACCCGGCAACATGACGCTATCGACCACATGGATCACGCCGTTCGACTGCGTGACGTTGGCAATCGTCACCTTGGACTTGCCGCCCTTGGCATCGGTGATGACGAGGCCGTTGGCCCCGC
>JANNUW010000555.1:0-4519 GCA_031414095.1 Hyphomicrobium sp.
GAGCGAGCTTCTGCCCATTCATAGCCGGAGTCTCACATACGTCTAATGGCTTCATCGCCTTATCCCCAACTACATATGTCAAATGGTCAAACATGCAAGCTTTTACGGCGAACGAATGACGAACATTGGTTGGTGGCGCAAGACGGCGGCGCACGCACTCGTTGGTTAACTAGGCCTTAGACATGATCAGCCTACAGTTCCCGCCAGGTATGCGCGTGCGGACGGTGGGAACTGTCCCGGGCTGCGCGTGTGTGGAATCGAAGGCGTTCGGGGTATGGGTTTTTTTCGCCACAACAGGGGTCCCGCACCGGGGGAGGGTGACGGGCACACCGGCGCGGGTCATCAGCCGCCGTTGGCGTCTCTCGGCGCCATGGTCCCAGGTATCAACGACACCATACTCGCGCCGGCAAAGTCGATGTTCAAGGCCGTGCCGCGCGCATCGCGCCTCATCTGGATGGCGCCGCTGACGCTCATCGCGATCGGCGTGACCGCTCTCAGCGCCATGATGGTCTACTATACGATCGCGTTTCCCAATCCGCTGTCCGCACGTCAAAAAGAACCAGCGCCGGTTGTGCGTATTCTCGCGCGTGATGGATCGGTCTTGGCCGAGCGGGGCGCCGCGCATGATTACATGCCGCTCGCACTTTTGCCGCGTCGCGTGACGGATGCGGTCGTCGCCACCGAGGATCGCCGTTTTTACAGTCATTGGGGGGTCGATCCGGCCGGCATGGGGCGCGCCATGTTCGCCAACCTGCGCGCCGGCCGCTATGTCGAAGGCGGCTCGACGCTGACGCAGCAACTCGCCAAGAATATGTTTCTGTCGCCCGAGCGCACGCTTTCGCGCAAGCTCGAAGAGTTTGCGCTGGCCGTCTGGCTCGAAGTGCGGCTGTGCAAGGACGACATCCTCGAGCTCTATCTCAATCGCGTGTACTTCGGCAGTGGCGCTTACGGCATCGAAGCCGCAGCTCAACGCTACTTCGCCAAATCGGCGCGCGAGATAACGCTTGCCGAAGCAGCGGTGATTGCGGGATTGCTCAAGGCACCGTCGAAATATTCGCCGGCATCCAATCCCGAGCAGGCCATCACGCGCGGCCGCTCGGTGTTGAGCAAAATGCTGGCGGCAGGCGTCATCTCGCCTGAAGATCACCGGCGCGCCGTACTCGAAAAAGTCCAATTCAGCCAAGTCAAACATGCCCGCGAAGAGAGCGGCATCGACTACGCAATCGACTTCGTGCTCGAACGCCTGCCGCCCTTGGCGGGCTCGGGTCATTCCGAAATCGTGGTCGAGACGACGCTCGATGCCGCCTTGCAGAAGCGCGCCTCCCAAATCGTCGCGGCAGAACTCAATGCTAACGGCACCGCTCTGGCTGCGAGCCAAGCGGCGGCCATCGTGCTCGATCCCGATGGCGGCATCCGCGCCATGGTCGGGGGCAAATCGTACATCGAAAGCCAATACAATCGCGCAACAAAAGCGCAGCGCCAGCCGGGCTCGGCGTTCAAGCCGATTTTGTATCTGTCGGCGATCGAGGCCGGATACACGCCCGACAGCCTCGTCTACGATACGCCGCTGACGATTGCCGGCTGGACCCCGCGCAACGATAACGGCAAGTACATCGGGGCCGTTACCCTGCGCCACGCGCTCGCCCTGTCGATCAACACGATCGCGGCGCGCCTGTTCGCTGACCTCGGCGCCAAAGCCGTCATCGGCACCGCGCGACGGCTTGGCATCACGACGGCTTTGCGCGCCGATCCATCTTTGGCGCTGGGCACGTCGGAAATCGGTCTCATGGAGTTGACGGGTGCTTACGGCGTCTTTGCCAATGGCGGCCGCGCCGTCGAGCCGCACTGCATCCGCCGTGTGCGCATGAGTTCGGGGCGTGTGCTCTACGCGCGGGAAGCGCAAAGCGAAAGTTATGTCGTGGCGCCAGCCCATGTCGCCGCCATGAACGATATGCTGCGCGCGGGCATGACCTGGGGCACCGGCCGCCGGGCAGCGCTGCCGGGTCATATGGCGGGCGGCAAAACCGGCACGACGCAAGATTTCCGCGACGCCTGGTTCGTCGGCTACTCGGCGCAACTGGCGGGCGGGGTCTGGGTTGGCAACGACAACGGCCGCCCGATGAACAAGGTGATGGGCGGCAGTTTGCCGGCTACCATCTGGCAACAGATCATGGTGGTGGCGCACCAGGGCAAGGCATCGCTGCCGTTGCCAGGATTTGACGCTGGTGCCCAGCCGGCGACCGGCGGTGATTTGCTGTCGGCCAATACGCAAGGGCTCGAAAATCTGCCATGGCTGCGCGAGGCGAAGGTGTCGCCCCCGGCCGCGCCCTCTTCATCGGCTGGAACCGTCCCTGCCAAACCCGCGCCGCATCCCGCCGCTGCGATCGATCCCGAGTTGATCGAGCGCGCGCTCACTCTGCCGTTCGCCGATCGCGGAACATTGGAAGCGACTGACGCGGCTATCGCCAAGCGTCAGGCCGAAAAAGCCGTGGGCCGGATTATTGTGCGCCCGCCGCCCGCAACGGGCCGCATGTCGCTTGGCGGCGGCAACTGATTCAGCAGTCCGTTGCGCCATAGCGATGCAGATCGAGACCGTAGATCTGTAGCCAGCGTTTGGCTTCATCAAGGTCAGGGTAGGTCTGGCGCACCAGCGCCCAAAACTGGGGGCCGTGGTTCATTTCTTTCAAGTGCGCGACTTCATGCGCCGCCACGTAATCGAGTATGGCGGGCGGCGCCATGATCAAACGCCATGAGAACGACAGCACGCGGGTTGTGGAACATGATCCCCAGCGGCTGGCTTGATCGCGCACGGCGATGCGTTTGGGAGTAACCTTTAGCGCCTCGGCATGATGAGCAACGCGCTCGTTGAGGTCGGCCTTGGCTTGAGCCCCCAGCCAATCGGCAATCCGTCTGGGCGCAAATTCCGCGTCGCCGCAAATGCGAAGTTCCGGAAACGGACTGGCCGGATGTCTCGATACGATGCCGCGGCGGCCGGCCGTTTTTGTATTTGAAAAAACGAGCCGGTGCGTTTCGCCCCGCAGCGGCATGAAAGCGCCATGCGCAAACGCGACGGGCTGGGGCAAACTGTCGAGCCGGTCGCGGACCCATTCGATGTTGCGGTTGAGAAAGCTCCCGGCTTCACCCAGATCGCATTGCAGCGGCAGCGTGACGATCACGGCGCGGCGCGTTCGAGAAACCCGCAAGGTCAAGCGGCGCGCGCCTGCGTGCCTGCGAACTTCGACGGGGGCACCGAGCACCGACAGCTTCTCACGAATGAGCGTGCCTGGTGCTGCAGCCGGTGCTTTGCTCATGTACTACCTCTGCTGGGTCGTCAAAAAGAGTTACGGGGCCAATTGGTGCGGAGCGACAGCCAGATGGCGATCGAAAGTAATTGTCGTTGATGACACGGGTGCGAAGCGGTGTCTGTAGCAAGTTCGTGGCGCAATTCCCTAGAACCAAAGCGATGTGCGTCGAGACAAATCAAAAGGTGTTGCGCCAACGCCCCATGCTCGGACAACGCGACGTAACTTTGAGACTGCAATCGCTCGCGTGGCTCAGTTGAGAGCGCAGAAAAATTGCCGCCGTCAAGATTTAAAAGTCTGCCGTCGCGGTGGTCAACGCTGCTGCGAGGGTCTCTGCGCCCACGTTGTGGGGAAAGTGTGTCACGAATTTTCCGCGCGCGTCCATCAGGTACATGAAGCCCGAGTGATCGACAGTGTAATCACCCGCCGTCGTTTCGGAGACGACTTTCTTGGCGTAAACCCGGTACGCTTTTGTCGCCGCGGCGATGGCTTCGGGCGACCCTGTCAGTCCGACGATACGTGAATGGAAGCTCTTTAAGTATTCGGCGAGCTTGGGGCCCGTGTCGCGTTCGGGATCGAGCGTTATGAAAAGGGGTGTGAACTTGGATGCATTCGCTCCAAGGCTGTCGATGGCCGCTGCAATGATCTGCAGACCCGACGGACAGATGTCCGGGCAGTGGGTGAAACCAAAGTAGACGAGCATCGGCCGGCCGAGATAGGTTTTCTCGGTGACCGTTTCGCCCGCCGTGCTGGTGAGGCTGAAAGGTCCGCCAATCAAGGCTTGGCCCGTGCTCGTGCTTTGCTGGCCGGTGCTAGGCAATTGCGGCCGGGAAACGAAAATCAACGCGGCAACGGCGCCCGCGAGCAGGCCGATAACGGTAATCAATATCGCGCGAACAGTCATAGCTACCTCGAGGTCTGGCGGAGCGGCGGTCTTGCGGTCAAAACCTTCATGCTGCACATATCTTCTACGCGTCAATCGCCGACACTATGAGAGCTAAGGTAAAGTCATGATAACGGGGCCGTTCAGGCTTTCATCTCCCTCAGATCGGCGATTACGGCTGCACACCCTCGTTCGGCTGCGATGGCTTGCGGTGCTGGGGCAGCTCGTGGCCATTGGCGTCGTGTCGCTCGGCCTGGGTTTCCAGTTGCCGCTTGCCGCCTGTCTCGTCGTCGTTGCCGTGTCGGCTTGGATCAACGTCATCTTGTCGATCAGG
>JANNUW010000556.1:0-17594 GCA_031414095.1 Hyphomicrobium sp.
CGAACTCGTTAAGCAGGCGCACAAATATGCCGAAGCCCATCGAGTCGCTGTCAGGGGTAATCGCCGCGACGCTATGGACTCGCTAAAAAAGCTCGAAAAAGACGGCAAAATGAGCCAAGATGATCAGCATAAGAATTCCGCTAAAGTCCAGGAACTGACAGATAAGATCATAAAAGAGATTGATTCGACTCTAGCGGCCAAGGAATCAGAAATTCAAAAAGTGTGATCGCAGCCAGCCTGCAACAGCCGCACAAAACTGCAGGTTGCGTGCGGGTTTGTGCCGCACTGTGGTATGGATCGCACTCGCCACGCACTGCCAGCCCGGGGTACAGTTAAGTATACGCGATTAATTGGGCGATTGATCTGCGAGGGACTAAAAGCACTTCAGACCAAACGGATTGTGACCCATCGTGGCCGAGAAACTTTCTGAACGCGCCGATAGCATCCCGAGCCACGGCAGATCACCTGCGGATGGCCCCCGGCATGTCGCCATTATTATGGATGGTAACGGGCGCTGGGCGGCCGACCGCGGATTGCCGCGCGCTTTGGGTCACAAGGCCGGCGTCGAAGCCGTGCGCCGCACTGTCAAGGCCGCGGCTGACTTAGGCATTCCGTATCTGACGCTGTACAGTTTTTCGTCCGAGAACTGGTCGCGGCCGGCCGACGAGGTCAGCGATCTCATGGGTTTGATGAAGCGCTTCATCCGCCGCGATTTGGCCGAACTGCACAAGAGCAACGTGCGCATCGTGATCATTGGCGAGCGCACGCACGTCGAGCCCGATATGCTGGCGCTTCTCGACGAAGCCCAGCAGCTCACCGCGCAAAACTCGAGTCTGACGCTGGTCATCGCCTTTAACTACGGCGCCCGTTCGGAAATCACCGAAGCCACCCGCCGCATCGCCCGCATGGTTGCGAGCGGACAGTTGGATGCCGAGCACATTACGTGCGATGTCGTCGCCGACAATATGTCCACGGCTGGGATTCCCGATCCCGACATGCTGATCCGCACGAGCGGCGAAATGCGGCTGTCTAATTTCCTGCTCTGGCAGGCAGCTTACGCGGAACTGGTTTTTGTCGACGCCAACTGGCCCGATTTCGGCATGGAAATGCTGACCGCCGCCATTGCTGAATTTCACAGCCGCGACAGGCGCTTTGGCGGACTGTCGAAGCGGTCGCACGCATGAGCACCGGAAGCGGAGACGTTCGCGGTCCCGCATCGCCTGTGCCGCCGCCGGCTTCGCGTCCCGGGCTGAGTTCCGACATCAAATCGCGTATTGCGGCAGGCCTTGTCCTGGCGGTCGTGGCGGTCGGGCTCGACTGGGCGGGCTTGCGCCCCTTTGCCGTGCTCTTGGGCGTCGTCGGGCTCGTCATGAGCTGGGAGTGGTCGCACGTCGTGCGCGGCGCGGGCACCGATCTCACGTTTGCAATTCACGCGCTATCGACGGCAGTGGCGACGGTTTTAGCCGCGAGCGGCTTTGCAGCGCTGGGCTTGGTGGCTGTTCTGGTGGGTGCGACCATCATCACGTCGCTGGAGTTTGGTCAACGGCCGCTGGTTTCGGCATTGGGGGCCATTTATACTGGCGTTCCCGCGATCGCGCTATTGTGGCTCAGGGCCGATGAGCCTTGGGGCTTTTGGGCCGTCCTGTTCGTGATGGCTGCCGTCGTGGCAACGGACGTCGCGGCTTTCGTCAGCGGCCGCAGCCTGGGCGGGCCGAAACTGGCCCCCCGGATTTCTCCCAACAAAACCTGGTCGGGATTTTTGGGCGGCATTTCGGCGGCCGCACTCGCGGGCACCTTGTTCTCGTCCATAACCGGCTCGCACCCCCTGACGTTGGCGTTGATCGGTTTACTGTTGGGTGCCGTCTCGCAAGCTGGAGATTTGGCCGAGAGCGCGCTCAAGCGTGCCTTCGGTGTGAAAGATGCGAGCAATCTCATTCCCGGCCATGGCGGCTTCATGGATCGCGCCGACGGCATCGTAGCGGCTGCGGTCGCTGCCGCCATTTTCGCGCTTTGCGTCAATCCGCATGCACCCGCCGCGGCACTCATGCTACATCCTTGAATGATTGAATGAATGCCGCTCCATCTGCCATGCGTGCCCGTGGGGGCCGGTGCCGTTTGTGCGAACCTCAAGTCCGGGACGGATGCCTTCGATGCCGGCAAACTTAGAGACAGCTCAGCGCGATCCGGTCACGTTGAATGGCCATGCCAAGCCACTTTCATTGACGGTCCTGGGTGCGACAGGATCGATCGGGCTCAGCACCCTCGATCTCGTCGGGCGCAACCCCGGCGCATTCGAAATCGTGGCGCTGACGGCGCAAACGCGCGCCGCTGAACTGGCTGAACTCGCCATCCGGCACCGGGCCAAATTTGCCGTCATCGGCGATGCCGCCTGCTACCAGCAGCTCGTCGATTGTCTCGCGGGTTCGGGCATCGAAGCAGCAGCCGGTCCTGAGGCTGTCATCGAGGCCGCGTCGCGTCCCGCGCAGTGCATCATGGCGGCGATCGTGGGGGCCGCGGGCCTGAGGCCGGCATACGCCGCCGCCGGTCAGGGCACGCGCGTGGCGCTGGCTAATAAGGAGTGTCTCGTCTCGGCGGGCGATGTGTTTTTGCGCGAGATCGCGCGTGCGGGCGCTGAACTGCTGCCCGTCGACAGCGAACATTCAGCCGCCTTCCAAGTCCTGCAAGGCGCGCGCGCAGACTGCATCGAACGGATCACTTTAACCGCGTCCGGCGGGCCGTTTCGCACCTGGAAGGCCGAGCGTCTGGCGCGCGTTACGCCGGAACAGGCGCTCAAGCATCCCAACTGGTCGATGGGGTCGAAGATCACGATCGACTCCGCTACCATGATGAACAAAGGCTTGGAACTGATCGAGGCCTATCACCTCTTTCCCGTCGAGGCTGACCAGCTCGATTGCGTCATTCACCAGCAATCGATCGTGCACTGCCTAGTGACATATAAGGACGGCTCGGTACTGGCCCAGATGTCCCAACCCGACATGCGCACGCCGATATCCCTGGCGCTGGCTTGGCCTACACGCATGGCAACGCCCGTGGGGGCCTTAAATCTGGTAACCGCAGGACCGTTGACATTCGAAGCCCCCGACGCCATCCGTTTTCCCGCCCTGCGTGTGGCGCGTGAAGCGCTCGAGCGCGGTCAGACGGCGCCCGCGGTGTTGAACGCCGCCAACGAGATTGCGGTCGCCGCGTTTCTTCAACGCCGGATCGGCTTTCTCGACATTGCGGCACTCGTGCAAGACGCACTGGAAGCCGCGGATCAACGCGGATTGATTTGCACGGTCTCGACACTAGATGACGTATTGAACGTCGATCAGGAATCCCGCGGCCTTACGCAGGCCTTGATTGAGGCGCGGTCAAAGGCTGGCCTCGAATGATCGGTGTTACGTTAAGCAAATTGGCCTATAAGCCGTTGCGGATTTCAATGCGCGCGCCAGCTTGCTTGGCGACCCAAACAAAGGTTGAGCAGAATGAGCGGGTTACTTGCGGGGCTTAGCTCCGGCTTGACGACGTTGTTGGGCTTCCTGTTAATTCTGACCGTCATCGTATTCATCCACGAGATGGGCCACTTTCTCGTCGCACGCTGGTGCGGTGTGACGGTCAAGACGTTCTCGATTGGCTTTGGCCGCGAACTGTACGGCTGGGACGACCGCTACGGAACGCATTGGCGGATCGCCGCCCTCCCGCTTGGTGGCTACGTGAAGTTCGTCGACGACGCCAATGCAGCCAGTACTGGCAGCGCCGAAACTGCCCCGGAACAAAGCCCGCAGGAAAAAGCCGGCGCCTTTCATTTAAAGCCACTCTGGCAGCGCGCGGCCGTGGTCGCCGCCGGTCCGCTCGCCAACTTTATCTTGGCGATTGCCGTCTACTCGGGGCTGAATGCAACCTATGGTGTGCGCCTTTCCCCCCCCGTCATCGATAGTGTCGTCGAGGGCTTACCTGCCGCCGTTGCAGGCTTGAAGCCTGGCGATCGCGTGCTCTCGATTGCCGGTAACAGCGTTGAAACCTTCGACGAGATGACGTCTCAGATTGCCATGTTCGGCGGACGGGAAGTCGATCTCATTGTGGATCGCAACGGGGCGACCCTCCTCATTCCGGTGACACCCAGAGTAGAGGAAATTAAGAACGACCTCGACCTTCCCATGAAGATCGGCGACATCGGCGTGCGGCGGCACCAAGCGCCCAAAATCGGAGCCCTATCGCCGGGTATGCCGGCTGAACTCGCGGGGCTGAAACTCGGCGATTTGATCACGGCCATCGATGGCCAACCCGTTAGCCGTTTTGAGACTGTCGGCGAGAAAATCTCACCCAGTGCCGGTCGGAACGTCAAGCTCAGCATTGAGCGTAACAAAGAGCGGCTCGAGTTCGATGTTGTGCCCGTGCCGCGCCCTGCACCCGATGGCTCCGGTAGCACTAAAGAAGTCGGCCGGATCGGCATCGCGCCCGAGCCATCACAACCTCAAGCGGTAGGCTTGGTGAACGCTGTTCGCCTCGGCGCGCGCGAAACTTGGTCCAACATTACGCAAACCTTGGCAGGCCTCGGCGAGATCTTTGCGGGGCGCCAATCTGCCGACCAGATCGGGGGTCCCATCCTGATGGCCGAAGTGACGGGTAAGGCCATGGAGGGCGGTCTCGACTACGTCCTGCGCCTGCTCGCCTACTTTTCGGTCAGCATCGGTCTACTCAACCTGTTTCCGATCCCGGTTCTCGATGGCGGCCATTTGGTGTTTTATGCCATCGAAGCGGTTCGCCGCCGTCCACTTCCGCCAGCTGTCCAAGACATGGCTTTCCGGGTCGGTTTCGCCGTCTTGCTCACGCTAATTGTTTTCGCCAACTACAATGACCTCGCGCGCAAGGCTAAAGGTCTATTCCCTGGAGGGGGTTAGCAGGTCCGGTCGAATCAGGTTAAGTGACGTATTCTTGCCACTTCCAATGAGGTTGCTGAATCGTTAAAAACGATCGTTCATTGGAGGTCTGCTGGCAGGTCGAGCGGCTAGAGCGGTTAACGCTCAGAAGCGCGATTTCTCAGGCGGCCTTGCCCCGGTCTAGTTGCCGGAGGAGTTGGGGCGTTTTTCGGGGGCGGCACACGATTATGAGGACAGGTCCGCGCATGGCGCAGTATAGGATCATGTCGCTAGCGAGCTGGCGCGTAGGCGTTTGGCTGGCTTTGGCGGTCCCTGCTTGTTTTGGGGTGTTGGTTAGTCCTTCGGTAGCGCAAGCCCAGACGGTGGTGCGCGATATCCAGGTTCAAGGCGGCAAGCGCGTTGAGCCGGAGACCGTTCGGTCGTACCTGCAGTTCTCCGTGGGCGACGCCTACGACGCCGGCAAGGTCGACGGGTCGCTAAAAGCCCTGTTTGGCACCGGCCTCTTTCAGGACGTCAGCATCGACCGCGATGGCAGCACGGTAGTCGTCTCCATCGTTGAAAATCCCGTGGTCAATCAGGTTGCTTTCGAAGGTAACAGCGAAGTCGACACAGACACGCTGACCAATGAAGTTCAATTGAAGCCGCGCTCCGTGTTCACGCGTGCTAAAGCCCAGGGCGATGTCCAGCGCATCCTGGACGTGTACAAACGTCAAGGCCGCTTCGCCGCGAACGTCGAACCCAAAATTATCGAGCTTGAGCAGAACCGCGTCAATTTGGTTTTCGAAATCACCGAGGGCGGGGCGACGAAGGTCAAAGGCATCAACTTTACGGGCAATCAGGCGTTCACCGACACCCAGTTGCGCGACATTATCTCGACCACACAGTCGGGATGGCTGGACTTCCTCAAGGGCACCAGCATCTACGATCCCGACCGCATGTCGCTCGATCGCGAGTTGATCAAGCAGTATTATCTCAAGAACGGTTATGCCGACGTCCGCGTCGTGGCAGCGAATGCCGAACTTGATCGCGATGGGTCGGGCTTCTTTGTGAACTTCGCCATCGAAGAGGGCGAGCTTTACAACTTTGGTGCCATCACCATCGACAGCCAGCTGCCGGGTCTCAATACGTCTGGTCTTGGCGGTTACATTCTGACCGAGCAAGGCGACACTTATAATGGCGCCGATATCGACAAGACTTCAGAGAAGCTGACTCTGCAAACGTCCGAGCTCGGTTTTGCCTTTGCCCGTGCCCGTCCCCGTGTCACGCCTGATCCTGCGACCCGCACGATTGCCGTTGCTTACGTGATCGACGAAGGTCCGCGGATCTACATCGAGCGCATCAACGTTGCCGGTAACGAGCGCACGAAAGATTACGTCATTCGCCGCGAGTTCCGCTTGGCGGAAGGCGATGCCTACAACCCGCTGCTGGTCGATCGCGCCAAGAAGCGTCTTCAGGGCCTGGGCTTCTTTAAAACCGTCGACATCAAGCGCCGCCAAGGCTCGGCAGCCGACCGTGTCGTGCTCGACGTCGAACTCCTCGAGCAGTCGACCGGCGAACTGTCGTTCGGCGCCGGCTACTCGACTTCGGAAGGTGTAATCGGCGACGTCAGCATCACCGAGCGTAACTTGCTGGGTAACGGCCAGTTTTTGCGGCTCAAGCTCGCGGGCTCGCTCGAGCGCTTACAGGTCGATCTGTCGTTCACCGAACCGCGCTTCCTCGACCGCAATATTGCGGCTGGCTTTGACGTCTTCCATAAGGACGTCGACCAGACACGCGACGCGGGCTTCTCAAGCCGCCGCACTGGTGCCACAGCCCGGATCGGCTTCCCGTTGACCGAAAATCTCTGGATGCAGACGGCGTATACCTTCGACCATGCCGAACTGTACGACGAAGATTGCGGTCCGAATGGCCGCACAAACCAGCTGGTTTGCGCAGAACTGGATCGCCGCGGTGCCGCGTCTAATACGTCAGCTCTCAGCGCCGGACTCACGTACGACAAGCGCAATCACCCCAACAATCCGACCAGCGGCTACTACTTCCAGCTGGCTAGCGATTTTGCCGGTGCCGGCGGCGACGTGCAGTACGTTCGCGTCAATGGTGAAGGCCGCGCCTATTATCCGATCAGCGAAAAGATCACCTTCGTTAGCCGTGTCATCGGCGGTCACGTCGAGGGCTGGGGCGGCGACGACATTCGTCTCACCGATCTCTATTACCGTGGTGGCGAGACGATCCGTGGCTTCGACCGTGGCGGCTTTGGTCCTCGCGATCTTAAGACGGGCGACACGATCGGTGGCACAACGTACTGGTCCGCGACGGCTGAAGTCCGGTTCCCGTTCCCGTTCATTCCTGATGACCTGGGCATCAGTGGCGCCGTCTACGCCGACGCTGGTTCTCTGTTCGATGCCAATAGCCTCGCTAACGAACTGAATACAACGCGCGATGCGAACGGTAAAAGGCTGCTCGTACTTGCTGACGAAGCGTCAGTCCGCTCGTCAGTTGGCGCCAGTCTTCTGTGGGCTTCGCCAGTCGGTCCGCTACGTGTCGACTACTCTCACATCCTGACCAGCGAGAAGTTCGACAAGGAACAGCTGTTCCGGTTCGGCGCCTCGACCAAGTTCTGATTTGTTTTTCTGATCCAGAAAAAAGGCGCGCCCAGAATATGGGCGCACCTTTCTCATATCTGCTCCTCGCAGCTTGCGTCGGCGCGCGGCCGCAAGCTCCCAGTTCGCCGCTGGCCCAGACGCCGCCACCGTTCCGGTCAGAGCCATTGCCGGGCCCGTCCGCCGGGCTGATCGAGATGGCCAAACTCTCGCGTCCTGCCCCACAGGAAGTGTTGCGGCGCGAAGGCCAATTCAGCTAAGAGTGTGCGCTATTCTAAAGCGGGCCCGTGGCCGCGCGCGGGAGACTTGGGCGGCACATGCAGCATCCGGGATTTTTCGAAAAGGCTGGCCCGTTTTCGCTTCTCCAGATCGTGGCAGCCGCGGGCGGCGAACTGGCGCCTTCAGCCGACGGCGGCCAGCTCCTGTCGGGTCTAAAGCCGCTGTCGGAAGCCGGTCCGCACGATCTCACGTTTTTCGATAACCGCAAGTATCTCGACCAGCTGACCCAGACGCGGGCAGGTGCCTGTTTGGTTGCACCGCAATTTGCCGATCGTGTGCCGTCTGCAACCCAAGCTATCCTGACCAAGGCGACTTATCGCGGTTTCGCCTTGGCCTTGCAGTTGTTCTACCCCGATGCCAAGTGGCCCAAGGCCGGGTCGGGCCAGCCAGGAACGGCGGCCGTTGACCCGACAGCTCAGATCGAGGCCGGCGCCATCATCGAGCCGGGCGCTATGATCGGCCCGCAAGCGCAAATCGGCAAAGGTAGCCGCATCGCGAGCGGTGCCGTCGTCGGCTACCGTGTCACCATCGGCCGCGATTGCTACATCGGCCCGTGTGCTAGCGTCGTCCATGCCCTCATCGGCGACCGCGTCATTATTCACGCAGGCGTGCGTATTGGACAAGATGGATTTGGCTTCGCGATGGGCCGCGGCGGGCACATTAAGGTGCCGCAGGTCGGTCGCGTTATCATCCAAAACGACGTCGAAATTGGCGCCAATTCCGCCATCGACCGCGGTGCCCTTAAGGATACCGTCATCGGCGAGGGCACAAAAATTGATAATCTCGTTCAGATCGGGCACAACGTCGTCATCGGACGGCACTGTGTTATCGTCGGTCAAACGGGAATAGCGGGCTCGGCTGAACTTGGCGACTTTGTTGTGATGGGCGGCCAATCGGGCGTCGCCGGCCACATTAAAGTGGGCGACGGCGCGCAGATCGCCGGCTGCTCTCACGCGATCGAGGATATCGCCGCCGGCGCCGTCGTCTGCGGCACGCCAACCCGGCCGTTCAAGCAGTTTGCGCGCGAGAACGCGACGCTAACCCGGCTTGCGGCCAAGCGCGGCACGCAAGTATCTGGCGGCGACACGACGTGACGTTGGTTTTTTCTGATCGGTTTGAACTCAAAGTAGCGAAGAGCTAGGGCGACATGGACGACGCGACGAACAAAAAAGAACCGGGCGCCAAAGAGCTCAAGAGCAAAAACTTGGGCACCGCCGACATTGCCCGCATCATGAAGCTGCTGCCGCATCGTTATCCGTTCCTCCTGCTCGACCGGATGTACGATATGGACGCCGATCAGAGTTGCGTGGGCGTCAAGAACGTGACCATCAACGAGCCGTTCTTTCAGGGCCACTTTCCGCAGTTTCCCGTGATGCCGGGCGTGCTGATCATTGAAGGTCTGGCACAGACCGCGGGCGCGCTGTGCGTCAATAGCTTAGGAGAAGACTACAAGACCGAACTCGTGTATTTCATGGGGATCGATAAGGCGAAGTTCCGCCGGCCCGTGGTGCCCGGAGATCAGCTCCATTATCACGTGCGCAAAATCAGAAATCGCGGCCGTGTCTGGCGGTTCTACGGGGAGGCGCGGGTCAATGGCCAGGTGGTCGCCGAGGCCGAGATCAGCGCCATGCTCGCCGACACTGCCGACGCGCGAGCCTTTGCAAGTAAGCTTAGCTAAACAAAACGGATCAAAATGAGCGTGCATCCGACTGCCATCGTTGAAGATGGGGCGAAGCTCGGCGACGGCTGCAAGATCGGCCCCTTCTGCTCGGTAGGCCAGCACGTTGAGCTTGGCGAAGATACGGAGCTTGTCAGCCACGTTGCGGTCGCGGGCCGCACCACGATCGGTGCTCGCACGCGGATTTTTCCATTCGCCTCGATCGGGCATCAGCCGCAGGATTTGAAATACAAGGGCGAGCCTTCGACGTTGACTATAGGCACCGATTGCCAGATCCGCGAAGGTGTGACCATGAATCCGGGCACCGAAGGCGGTGGTATGGTGACGTCGGTGGGCGATCATTGCGCTTTTCTCGCCAACAGCCACATTGGACACGATTGCAGGGTAGGCAATCACGTCATCTTTTCTAACAACGTCATGCTGGCCGGACACTGCACGGTCGGCGACTACGTCATCTTCGGCGGCGGTGCGGCGGCCATCCAATTCGCCCGGATCGGCAACCATTCCTTCCTGGGCGGCATGTCCGGGCTCGAGCACGATTTGATCCCCTACGGCATGGCGCTCGGCAATCGGGCCTATTTGTCGGGGCTCAACATCGTCGGATTGCAGCGGCGCGGTTTTTCGCGCGCCGATATTCACGATTTGCGCCGCGCCTACCGGGCCATGTTTGCAGCCGAGGGTACATTGATGGAGCGCGTTGAAGACGTCGCGCTCGAATTCAAAGACCATCCGATCGTCGCCGAGATCGTCGACTTCATTCGCGCGGGTGGCAAACGCTCGATCTGCACGCCGCGCGACGCGCCGACGGTTTGAGCCGGAACATGGCGACTCCCGCGCCGCGCCGTATTGGAATCCTGGCCGGCGGCGGTGGCTTGCCGCTCGAGATCGCTCATTGCGTACATGCGCGCGGACAGCCGGTGCACATCGTGGCGCTGCAAGGCGAAGCCGACTCAGACTTTGCGCCGTTTCCGGTAACGCGCGTGAAATGGGGGCAGGTCGGCGCGATCTTGGCGGCCTTTAAAGAGGCCGAGTCGCAGGACCTCGTGATCGTGGGCCGCGTCAAACGGCCCGATCCGCTTAAGGTTCGCCCAGACTTGGGCTTCTTCTTCGCAATCGCACACATCTTGAAAATTCTGGCGTCGGGCGGCGATGATGGCGTTCTGCGCGCGGTGCTGCAGTTTTTCGAGAACAAAGGCTTGCGCGTGATCGGCGCGGGCGCTGCGGCGCCCGAACTCGTTATCGGAGTGGGCCCCTTGGGCACAATCCAGCCAGATGCCAATGCCCAAGGTTTGATTGCGTTGGGCTTTGATACCGTGCGCGAACTCGGTCCGCACGATGTCGGCCAAGCGGTCGTGATTACCAGCGGGCGCATTGAGGCGCTGGAAGCAGCCGAGGGCACCGACGCGATGCTCGATCGGGTGGCCTTGCGCCGCCGGCAGACCGGCTCGAATTTGCGTGGCGGGGTCTTGGTCAAACGGCCAAAGCCAGGTCAGGAATTGCGCATCGACATGCCCGCGATCGGTCCCGAAACCGTCCGCCGCGCGGCCGCCGCTGGGCTTTCCGGAATCGCCGTTCTGGAGGGACAAGTCATTGCCGCCGACCGTGATGAGACCCTGCGGCTCAGCGACGAGCTGGGCGTCTTCGTATTCGGCGCGCAAGACCGGCACGCGGGCAAACCCGTGCGCCGCGGGCGCCAGACTGAACTGAGCCTGCAGCAACTCGGCCAGACCAAACTCTATCGTCACGCCCTGGTCGATGCGCAAAAGGCTGCCGGGGTTCTCGACAGTCTCGATGCTGTTGGCGCGGGCCGTGCCGTGGTCGTAGCGCGCCGTTACGTGCTGACGGTCGAGGCCGGTGAAGGCATCGTGCCGATGCTGGAGCGCGCCGGCGGTCTCCGGCAATGGGGCGACGCGCGGGCGCGCCGCCGGACCGGTCTTGCGGTGCTGAGTTCGGCGCGAGACCTCGACGTCGGCGTCATAGACGCGATTGTGGCTGCGGGCTTGCGCGGAGCCGTGATCCTCGAAACCTCGACGGCGCCGTCCGTATCGGCCCCAGTCCTGGCGCGGGCGAATGAGTGCGATGTGTTTCTGGCGCGCGGCGTCTCGCATTCGGGGCTGCCGGCATGAAGCCCATTGTTCCTCAAACACGCGCTCTAAAACTGTTTGTCGTGGCAGGCGAACATTCCGGCGATGCGCTCGGCGAAAAGCTGATGGCGGCACTGACGCAACTGACCGGCGGCCACGTGACGTTTACAGGCGTCGGCGGCGAGGCGATGGAACGGCGCGGCATGACGTCGATCTTTCCGCTGCATGAAGTGGCGGTCATGGGTCCGCTGTCGATCTTGAAACATCTGCCGCGGCTCATACGGCGCGTGCACGATACGGTTAGCGCCTGCATTGCGGCCAAGCCCGACGCCGTGATCATTATCGATGCGCCCGAGTTTACGCATCCGATCGCGCGACGCATCCGCAAGCGCCGGCCGGATCTTCCCATCATCGATTATGTCTCGCCCAGTGTGTGGGCATGGCGGCCGGGACGCGCCCGCAAAATGCGGGCTTATGTCGACCATGTGCTGGCGTTGTTGCCGTTCGAGCCGGCCGCGCACGAGCGGCTCGGCGGGCCGGCGTGCACCTATGTCGGGCATCCGTTAATCGAGCGCCTCGAGGCCATGCGTGCGGTCAATGCAGAACCGCTCGTGCGGCAGCTGGGGCTTGATGTGTCGCGGCCGGTGCTGGTTGTCCTGCCAGGTAGCCGCGCGTCGGAGATCGGCCGTCTCATCGGACCGTTTGGCGACACGCTAAAACAACTGATGGCGGGCGGGCTCAACCCGCAGGTGATCATTCCCGTGGTGGCTTCCGCGCGCGCGCGCGTCGAAAAAGGCGTTCAGCGCTGGCCGCTAAAGCCGCATCTCGTCGAAGGTGACGATGCCAAGTTCGCGAGCTTTAAATTGGCGACCGCGGCGCTCGCGGCGTCTGGCACAGTGACGCTTGAGCTGGCGCTTGCCCGCGTGCCGGCCGTGGTGGCCTATCGTGTGGACCCGATTGCTGCGCCCGTTCTGCGGCGCGCCTTGAAGCTGCCCTCGGTCGTGCTGCCTAATCTCGTCGCCGGGCACAATATCTACCCCGAATTTCATCAGGAAGATTGCAATCCGGCCGCCCTCTCTGCCGCGTTACGCCCGTTGTTTGGCGATACGCCCGAGCGGGCGCAGCAACTCGTGGGCCTCGATGAAATTCCCGCGCGCATGCAGCCGCCCGACCGCACACCGAGCTTGGCCGCGGCCGCGATCGTGCTCAAGCTGGCGACGGCACGGGTTTAAGGCCTAAGCCGGAAACCTCACTACGCCGGGAACCTGGCGCCGACAGCGCGGAACGAGGTTTTGATGCGGCGAACCGTGCCGCTGCGCGAGCGCATGACGACGGTTTCGGTTTCCGCAAAATCGCCGCGGAAGCGCACGCCGTCGAGCAGCGAGCCGTCGGTGACGCCGGTCGCGGAGAACATGACGTCGGCAGACGCCATGTCTTCCAGCATGAAGATGCGGTTGATGTCCGGAATGCCCATGGAGGCGGCGCGCTCGACCTCTTCTTTGCTCGTGGCGCGCAGGCGTCCTTGGATCTGGCCACCGATGCATCGCAGAGCGGCCGCTGCCAGAACGCCTTCGGGCGCGCCACCAGAGCCCAGATAAATGTCGATGCCGGTTTCCTGCGCATCGGTAGTCCAGATGACGCCCGCGATGTCGCCGTCGGGAATGAGGCGGACGGCAGCGCCTGCATCGCGCACGGCCTTGATGATGTCGGCGTGGCGCGAACGGTCGAGGATGCAGGCCGTGATTTCAGAAACCGGAACGCCTTTGGCTTTGGCGAGCGCACGGATGTTGTCGCCATGGCTTTGATCAAGGTGGACGATGCCGTCGGGATAGCCCGGGCCGATCGCGATTTTGTCCATATACATGTCGGGCGCGTGCAGGAGCCCGCCGCGCTCGGAGATGGCGAGCACGGCCAACGCGTTGGGCATCGATTTGGCGCAGATCGTCGTGCCTTCCAGCGGGTCGACGGCGATGTCGACCATGGGGCCATTGCCGGAGCCAACTTTTTCGCCGATGTAGAGCATCGGCGCTTCGTCCATCTCGCCCTCACCGATGACGACGGTGCCGTCGATGGCGAGGCTGGCGAGCTCGCGGCGCATGGCGTCGACAGCCGCTTTGTCGGCGGCTTTCTCGTTGCCGCGGCCCCTGAAGCGGGCCGCCGCAATGGCTGCGGCTTCCGTCACGCGCGCGACTTCCAATACCAGCACGCGATCAAGTCCACTCACGCGGTCCTTGCTCATGGCAACCCCTCCCGTCGGTTTCCTCGTCTCACGTTTAGGACAAAGGACTAAAAAGCCTTACAAATTCTCAATTCTGATCATTTGCGGGCGTGTCGATACTTTTCCGTCGGCCTCGATGGCATCGAGCGCCAAGCGGATGTTTGCTTCGGTCGTTTCGTGCGTGATCAGAATGACCGGCGCCGCGGTTTCACTGTCTGGTCGAGTATCGCCCGACGCTAAGGCGTGCGGACGGCGCTGAACGATGCTCTCGAGCGACACGTTGCGATCGCCCATGCGTTTTGTAATGGACGCCATGGCGCCTGGACGGTCGAGAACCGACAGGCGCACGTAGTAGCCGCCGTGGTGCATCCCGATCTCGGCGCGCTTGTAGGGTGTCAGTTGTGCGACAGGCCTCAGGAACGGCGGCAGCACCAAACCGCGCGCCACGTCGATGATATCGCTGGCAACCGCCGAAGCCGTGGGCATGGCACCCGCACCTGGGCCCACCAGCAGGAGCGAGCCCGAAAAGTCGCCTTCGATGGCGACGCAGTTGGTGACGCCCGACACGCGCGCGACGGTTGAATCTTCCGGCACCATGGTCGGATGCACCCGCGCTTCGATGCCGGTCGCCGTGCGCTCGGCAATGCCGAGCAGCTTGATGCGATAGCCCAGACTCGTCGCGGCCTCCATGTCGGCCGGCGTGATGGCCTCAATGCCCTCGACGTGCAGCTGGTCGAAGGCGACGCGCGTGCCGAACGCCAAGCTCGCGAGTAACGATAGTTTGTGCGCGGCATCGAAGCCGCCGATGTCGAACGTCGGATCGGATTCGGCGTAGCCTTTGGCTTGGGCTTCTTTCAGCACCTCGGCCAAAGGCATCTTCTCGTCCTGCATGCGCGTCAGCATATAATTGCAGGTGCCGTTCAAGATGCCGTAGACGCGCTTGACCTCGTTGGCAGCCAAGGCCTCGCGCAATGTTTTGATGACGGGAATTCCGCCGGCCACGGCCGCTTCGAAGTTCAACGCTACGCCGTTTTTCTCGGCAATTTCGGCAAGCTCGATGCCGTATTTGGCAAGCAGCGCCTTGTTGGCAGTGACGACGTGTTTTTTAGCGTGGAGCGCAGCTTCGACAGCCTGGCGCGCGACGCCTTCGTCGCCCCCGATCAGCTCGACGAAGCAGGCAATCGAGGGATCGGTTGCCAGTTCGACGGCGTTGTCGAACCAGCGGATGCCTTCGAGCGAAACGCCGCGTGGTTTATCGCGCGAGCCCGCGCACACGCCAACTACCTTGATTTCGCGCTGCAGGGTTTCGCTCAGGCGTGGCCCATGTGATTGCAGCAGGCGCAGTAGCCCCGCGCCGACGGTTCCAAGACCCGCTATTCCAAGTGTCAGAGGTTCATTCATGGCGCTGCGGCGATGCGAGGTTGTAGCATTGGTCTCAAACGCGCGTGTGATTGGAGATCAGCCCGACGCTTTTTTGCGATCGGGCGCTTTCTTATGCCCCGTTTGGGGACCCTCGGCGAGGAACTTCTTGACCGAGCGGGCGGCTTGGCGAATCCGGTGCTCATTTTCAACGAGCGCGATGCGCACGAAGCCTTCGCCCAGTTCACCAAAGCCAAGGCCAGGCGAAACCGCAAGATCGGCCTTCTCGATGAGAAGTTTAGCAAATTCGACTGAGCCCCCGGCGCGGTAGGCCTCGGGGATCGGGCACCAGGCAAACATGGTGGCGGGCGGCAACGGAATGGTCCAGCCGGCGCGCTCGAAGCTTTCAACGAGACAGTCGCGCCGCGCCTTATAGACTTGGCGGATTTCCTCGACGCACTCCTGCGGCCCGTTCAGTGCTGCCGCTGCTGCAACCTGGATGGGCGTGAAGGCACCGTAATCGAGATACGATTTGACCCGCGCCAACGCCCCGATCAGGCGCTCGTTGCCGACCGCAAATCCCATGCGCCAGCCGGGCATGTTGTAGGTCTTGGAGAGCGACGTGAATTCCACAGTGATGTCGATGGCGCCGGGCACCTGCAATACGGACGGCGGCGGATTGCCGTCGAAGTAAAGCTCCGTGTAGGCGATGTCCGACAGGATGATGAGGTTGAGTTTTTTGGCGAGTGCGACGGCCTCTTTGTAAAAGTCGAGATCGGCGACCATGGCGGTCGGATTGGACGGATAAGACAGGATCATCGCCAGCGGCTTGGGGATCGAATGCTTGACCGCGTGCTCAACGGCGCGCAGGAATTCGTCGCCCGTGCCGGCCGGAACGTGGCGCATGTTGGCGCCAGCGATGATGAAGCCGAACTCGTGAATGGGATAGGTGGGGTTGGGAACGATGATCACGTCGCCCGGCGCGGTAATCGCCTGCGCCATATTGGCGAAGCCTTCCTTCGACCCCAGCGTCGCCACGACTTGCGTTTCGGGATCGAGCGTTACGCCAAATCGGCGCTGATAGTAGGCTGCTTGTGCCTTGCGCAGGCCGGGGATGCCCTTTGAGGCCGAGTAGCGATGCGTGCGCGGCTTGTGCAGCGTCTCGACCAGCTTATCGACGATGTGAGCGGGGGCTGGCATGTCCGGATTGCCCATCCCCAGATCGATGATGTCGGCCCCGCGCGCTCTGGCTGCCGCCTTCAACCGGTTGACTTCGGCGAAGACATAGGGCGGCAGGCGCTTGATGCGGTGGAATTCTTCTTTCACGGATTTCTCTCTTCACCCGGCCTTCGCCTCGTTGTCAGGCGTTCGTCATCGCACAAGCCTACGCTGATCCGCAACGCGCTTTATGCGTGCGCCAACAGGGCCGCAGAGTCCGCGGGCAAAGGCTGGGGCGACCCGTCGCACGCTGAGCGCAGGCCCGTGAAGTGCAGCGCAGCATAAAACTCGATAAACTTGCCAGCGACCCATTCCTAGGCTTACGGCCGGGCCGAACACGCACTACATTGCAAGACACGATCTTCGCACCCTCCCGGGATGCTGTCGTCCCAAATTAAAGAGCACGAATGACCGATAAGTCCCCGCCTCCGTTCACCGTCGGCAATCCCGAGGAATTTGCCCGCAACATGCTGCGCCTGCTCGAGCAGGGCGGCAAGGCCATGAGCGGCCTCATGGAGCGGCCCGATACGAAAGTGAGCCCCTATTCGGCCGCGAGCGAAATGAGTGAGGCAACGACGGCCATCAACGAAATCGCCGGGCTATGGATGAATAATCCCGAGCGCGTCGTCAAAGCGCAAAGCGATCTCATCGCGGCCTATGCCGAGCTGTGGAATCACACGCTTCAGCGCATGATGGGCAAGCCTGTAGAACCGGTCATCGAGCCCGAAGCCAGCGACAATCGCTTTAAGGATCCCGACTGGTCCGAGAACCCTTACTTTGATTTTTGGAAGCAGGCGTATCTCCTGACCACGCAATGGTCGGAGAAAATGCTTGCCGGCACCGACGGGCTCGACGGCGACGCGCGCAAACGCGCAGAATTTTATTTCCGCCAAGTTTCGAGCGCGCTGTCACCGTCGAACTTTCCGATGCTCAATCCCGAAGTCGTGCGCACAACGATTGCCAGTAACGGGGCCAATCTCGTAGACGGCATGACTATGCTGATCAGCGATATGGAAAAATCGGGCGATCTTCTGAAAGTCAGCCAGACCGATACCCAGGCCTTCGAAGTCGGGCGCAACCTCGCCATGACGCCCGGCAAGGTGGTGTTTCAGAACGAATTGCTGCAGCTCATCCAGTATTCGCCGTCTACCGACAAGGTGCGCGAGATACCTGTGCTAATCGTGCCGCCGTGGATCAACAAATACTACGTGCTCGATTTAACGCCGGCCAAGAGTCTCATCAAATATACGGTCGATCAGGGCTTCACAGTCTTTGTCG
>JANNUW010000557.1:0-1414 GCA_031414095.1 Hyphomicrobium sp.
CTCGCCGACGGTTCGCGTCAGCATGTCCGATAAACCCGAGACAAGCGTGTTGAGGTTCAGCGTGGCCGGCTCGAGCGGCTGTTGCCGCGAGAATGCGAGCAGGCGATGGGTCAGCTTTGCGGCACTGCGCGAACCAGCCAACGCAGCCTCGATGGGTTTCTCGAGCGTCGCGCCATTATCGAGGGACGACAACCGGCGTTTTACGGTATCGAGGTTGCCCATGATGATCGTCAGCATGTTGTTGAAGTCATGCGCGATGCCACCGGTCAGCTGTCCAATGGCATCCATCTTCTGCGCTTGCCGCAACGTGGTTTCCGTTTCTTCGCGCCGGCGTATTTCAGCCGTCAGTTCGGAGGTGCGCAGCGCTACCTTGCTTTCGAGTTCTAAGTTGGCAGCCGACAGCAGCCCGGCACGCCGCTCTAGCTCGTCCCGCGCCGTGACGAGCGCATCCGTGATCGTCTTCGCTTCGACGAAAGGAGCTGGATGTGGAACGATTGGTTCGGCCCGGCCCAAGCGTCGTGCATTAGCCGCGAGATCGGTTATCCCCTTACTGGCGTGGCGAGCGATCAAGCCGGCCATTCCGAGGCTCAGCAAGGTGAGTACCGCCGCCGCGAGGAGGCCGGTCCATAGTATTGATCTCAGCGGCACGGCGAGATCGCTTTCAAGCAGAGCGATGCCGGCTGTCCAGCCGTGCGCGGTTGGCGCATATCCGGTGACGCTCCAGTCTCCTTCGACCGTCTGGTTTCTGGTCGAGCCTTCCGCGGTGCGCGCCATCGCTTCGCGCCAACCTTCGCTGGATTTTGTGCCAACCCTTGCTTCATGGTCTGGAATACGGGCAACGAAGTTTTTGTTGCGGTCGACGATCGCGACCAACTCACCGCGTGTGAATTGCTTTCGCAGCATGGCGTGAAAACGGTCTGGCGCAAGGCTGATCGATATCGAGTAGAGCGGCGCATCATTTCGGAAAACCGGCACTTCCACAAAGGCGGTCCAGCGTTTCGACACATTGCCAAAGATCATGTCGCCGACTTGCGGCCGCCGGGTGTCAAATCCGCGCTGGACGACGGCCGGCGCCGAATGACGAGGCAGTGTCGTTCCAAATGGCACTAACGTGCTGAGTACAACCTGCGCCTCGGGCGTTGATACCGAAATCCAGCTTCCCGGTACAAACTCGATCGCCTGCGTTGCTTCACGCCAGAACGAAGGCAGATCGCCCGCTTGGAGCGCTGTTGATCGTGATAGCGCTGTCCCTATGACAACGTGCGTATCGACTTCATTTTCAACCAAGGCTGCAAGGGTCCGGGCATTGACGACGAGACTTCGGAGATCGGCCGAGCGCTCGTTGTCAACCAGACGCTTGAACATCAAGGCGGATGCCGCCAAAAGTGGCAAAGTGGCAGCGAGAACCAGAATG
>JANNUW010000558.1:0-2809 GCA_031414095.1 Hyphomicrobium sp.
ATAGGGGCTAGGATCTTCGAGCAACTGGCGCAGGGTATGGATGGTGGCATCGGGAATGGCCATCATCAATTGTGCGAGGAAGCGGAACACCACCGATTGTTTGGCGGTCAGTTCAGCGCCGAGCAGCGCCCCGAAGATGTAGTCATAAAGTTCGATCACGCCAGCCAGGATTTGCTCGCGCGCGCCGAGCGAGAGCTTGTCGATGCGGGTGCGATTGACGTCGAACAGATTGAGACGCAGCGGCCATTCGCTATCGGCCGGATCGATGATAATGAGGCGGTCATCGAGATCGGGATCAAAACGCCGCAATCTGCCCAAATCGCGGATCATGGCGCCTTGACCGTCGATGGTGACGATCGAGGGACGGGCCGGATCATCGAGATCGGCGAGGATCATGGCCTGCATCAATTGGGTCTTGCCGTGCCCGGTGCCAGCCACGATGTGGCAATGCTCAAAACGGGTGGCGGCAGGAATGGAAAATGGTACTGGCAGTTTGGCAAATGCGGCGAACGGTGTGTGGGCGAGATAAGCCTCAACCAACTCGGGACCATTCAACTCTGACGCTTGAGGCCCGATAATCTTGGTGGGATTGGCGACCGCCTGATCGTGGGTCAGTCCTGAGGCCGCAAGAATATTAAGCGACACTTGATGCCGCGTTGCGGCGAGAGCGAGCGAAGTGGCTGGATCGGCATCGCCATCACCGTCATTCAGGATGATCTGTGTAATAGCTGTCACAAACCCCCGCGCATCGGCCATGAGACTGATGAGTGGCACGGTGAACAGCGACGGCTTGACTTCGGATGGACGGTCCGCATCCCCGAACGCCGACGGCGGTAAGTGGTCATCGATGACGCTGGTTGCAATCGCACACATGCGTTCCAGAAAGAATTCGCGGAGGCGGGTCTCGTGCACCAAGTAGGGTTCGAGGTGACTGAGGCTGCGCCGCAGCGGCACTGTGTAAGCGGCATTATGCAAAAGCGAACGATTGAGTGCGGGGAAGTCCCACAGCAGACTGTTGTCGCGCACCAATTGGTTGAGCAAACCCGAGAGGCCCCGGCAGATCGGCCACAGTGGGCGGCGGCCGACGACCTCGATACTGCCGATGACGACGTCGAGCATGAGATCATCGACGGCGGCGATGCTGCCGTACTGCGAGGCCCCATAAAGTTTTGCCAGGCGCGCGTGGTAGGCGGTGAGCGGTTCGGGCTTGTCGTCAAAGACCCGATGCGGCCGCCATGACCAATGGGCGATATCCTGCAGCGACGTGCGCACCACAGCGGTCAGCAGGGAAGCCAGCGGCGGCTCGCTTGCCCGCGCCATGGCTTAGCCTTGCCCGCTGACGTTGGCCCACATGACCTTGATGGTATCGATGAAGCCCATAATACAACCACTGCCGATCACGAGGATCACGATGGTGGCAAGCCGTGTGGCCGGATCGGCGAGATGGACTGCAATGATAAGAACGATGACAGCGGCAAAACAAGCGCCGAGGATTTTCACGGCGCGCACGCCAAAGCGCGTCCCCGAAACGGCCCGCTCGAACGCGATTTGGCTCATGGAGATATTGTGCGCCCGTCCGAGTTCCATCTTGTAGTCGAGATTGCCGGGGTCGAGCGCTATCGCCCGCTCAAAAGCAGCAATGGCCTGCGGCTTATGAAAGAGCCCGGCTTCCAGCGATCCGATCCAATAGTGCGCCGGTGCCAGCATAGGCTCCAGGGCAATGGCTTGGTGCAGAATGCGGATAGCGCGTTTGGCATCGGCCTCGGACCGGCACACGGCCTCAAAGAATAAAGCCCGTGCCTTGAGGTCGGCCAAACTGAAAGTACCGTGCTCATCATCGCTCAGTGTCGCGGTCGCATCGGCCGCCTCGGCAACGGCCAGCTGCTTCGACGCCAGCGACAATTCGTTCAATAGGTGCGCGGCCATGGCCGCATTTCCGGGCAGAGACTTCGCATTGTCCTGCACCTCACGGATGTAGGCGTGGGCCAACTGCAAGGCTGCGATTGCACTGACGGGATCGCGCGGCTGTGCTGCGGCTGGAATCGGTGGCGGCTGGGCAATGCCGCCGAAGACCCGGGCTATGGGCTTCTGACCGAGCAATACCCACGCCAGAGTAGCGCCGAGCCCGATCACAACCGCGAATAAAAACACCGGCATGCCGGTCGATCCTGGGGCATCGCCAGCAGCCAAGAACGCGACTAGGCGATCGGCTGGCGAAATCGCGTTCCGCCAGCGGCGCAAGTCTGCCTGCGCTGCGGCATCGGCAACGGGGGAGGCAAGGGCTTGATCGCAAGCGCTGACCGAACCGCCTTGGCAGTCACTGCGCCACGTCTCAAAGTCCTGCGCGCTGGCTTTCCACCCCATGACCCTGACGCGCTGATCGGCCGTAGTGTGGGATGAGGCCAATACCACTTCGCAGCCGCGAACATCGAAGCTTTGGCAACGTGCAAAAGACTGTGCAATTTCAGTGTCGCGCTGTTCCTGCTCGGCGGCTTGACGCTGTTGCGCAGCGACCCGCTCGCGTTCTTCGGCCTGTTGCCGGACCCGGTCGATCGTGCTGGCACGGGCCTCAAGCAACCGCTGCCGGTCTTCAAACGAGACAATAGGAGAAGACGAGGCTTGATCGCAGGCGGTAACATCGCCGGCAAAACACGCATTCCACTGCGGCAGCAATTGGTTGTAAGCGCGGGTATATTCGCGTTGCTGCTGGCGTCCGCGAGTTTGTTCTTGGCGCTGAAACTGCCGCTGCTGGTCGCGCTCGATTTCCTGGCCGATCTGCCCAGCCAAGAAATCAAAAATCTGACGGCCG
>JANNUW010000559.1:0-10337 GCA_031414095.1 Hyphomicrobium sp.
ATCGATGGACATTCATGAGTATCAAGCCAAAGAACTTCTCGCGAAGTTCGGTGTTGCTATCCCGCGCGGAGGCCTTGCTTACAGCCCTGAACAGGCGGCTTACCGCGCCACGGAAATTGGCGGCTCGAAGTGGGTTGTGAAGGCGCAAATCCACTCCGGTGCCCGCGGCAAAGCCGGCGGCATCAAGGTCTGCTCGACCGATCGCGAGATCGAAGCGGCAGCTGAAAGCCTGCTCGGCAAGAAGCTCGTCACTCACCAGACCGGACCCGCCGGCAAGCTGGTGTCGCGTCTCTACATCGAAGAAGCCTCCGACATCGACAAGGAAATCTACTTATCCTTCGTCATGGATCGCGCTTCGGAACGTATCGTCGTCGTGGCATCTGCCGCCGGCGGCATGGACATTGAAGAGATCGCTGCAAGCCAGCCCGACACGATCATCAAGATCGCGGTTGACCCGGCTGTCGGCATGCAGGCCTTCCAGGCGCGCGAAGTGATTTTTGGCTTGGGCGTTGAGCCCGAACTCGTGCAGAAGTTCGAGCGCACGATCCTTGGCGCCTACCGCGCTTTCCGCGACCTCGATGCCATCATGGTCGAGATCAATCCGCTCGTCATCACCAAGCAGAAGGGCGTCATCGCGCTCGATGCCAAGATGAGCTTCGACGAAAACGCCCTGTTCCGCCGCCCGCACATCGCGGAACTGCGCGACAAGAGTCAGGAAGACAGCCGCGAAACCTACGCATCCGACCGTGGCCTCGCCTACGTTGGCCTTGACGGCGACATCGGCTGCATCGTCAATGGCGCGGGTCTCGCCATGGCGACCCTCGACATGATCAAGCTGGCCGGCGGCGATCCCGCCAACTTCCTCGACATCGGCGGCGGTGCATCTCCCGAGCGCGTGACGAAGTCGTTCAAGGCCGTCTTGCGCGACAAGAACGTGAAGGCCATTCTGGTCAACGTGTTTGCCGGCATCAATCGGTGTGACTGGGTCGCCAAGGGTGTTGTCGACGCCGTGCGCGAACTCGAGATCAAGATGCCGATCATCGTCCGTCTTGCCGGCACCAACGTCGAGGAAGGCCGCAAGATCATCGACGAAAGCGGCTTGACCGTCATTTCAGCTGAAACCTTAGCAGACGCGGCCAGCAAAGCCGTTGCTGCGGCCAAGAACGCCTGAGCGGGAGAACGAGTAACATGGCGATCTTTATCAACGAAAATACGCCCATCATCGTTCAGGGCTTCACTGGCCGCATCGGCACATTCCATGCGCAGGAAATGATCGATTACGGCACCAACGTCGTCGGCGGCGTGACGCCCGGCAAGGGTGGTTCGACCCACTTGGGCCGTCCGGTGTTCAATACCGTTAAGGGCGCTGTCAAAGAAACCGGCGCGACCGCTTCGATCGTGTTCGTGCCGCCGCCATTTGCGGCCGACAGCATCATGGAAGCGGCTGATGCCGGCATCAAATACTGCGTCTGCATCACTGACGGTATTCCGACGCAAGACATGATCCGCGTGAAGCGCTACTTCCGCCGCTACAAATACGAAAACCGTATGATCCTGACCGGCCCCAACTGTGCGGGCACCATCTCGCCGGGTAAAGCTATGCTCGGCATTATGCCGGGGCACATTTACTTGCCGGGCCGCGTTGGCATCGTCGGGCGGTCGGGTACGCTCGGCTACGAAGCCGCCGAACAAATGAAAATGCTCGGCATCGGCATCTCGACGTCGGTCGGCATCGGTGGCGACCCCATCAACGGGTCGTCGCATAAGGATATTCTCGAGCACTTCGAGAACGATCCCGACACCGACGCAGTATTGATGATCGGCGAAATCGGCGGACCGCAGGAAGCCGAAGCTGGAATGTGGGCCAAGGCCAACATGAAAAAGCCGGTTGTCGCCTACATTGCGGGTCTTTCGGCACCCAAGGGCCGCCGCATGGGCCACGCCGGCGCCATCGTCTCGTCGTTCGGCGAAAGCGCTGCGGAAAAGGTCGAGATCCTCAGAGGTTGCGGCGTCACGATTGCGCCAACACCTTCGGAAATGGGCTCCACCATCGCCAGCGTTCTTGCCAAGCGCAAAGCCGCCTAATGCAACTACACGCCTCCGGTGCTCGTTGAGCATCGGAGGCGCTCTCTAGTTTTTTCTCAATTTTTGGTGGAGGACCGGGACCCATGCAGAAGTCTAGTGCGGTGGCGGGACCTCAGAAGCTCGACGAAAAAGTTCTCGTCGACGAGTTGCGCGGCTACCGGGCGCAAATCCCCGATCAGCCTGGCCTCAATCCCATCGTCAACGTCGCGTTCGGTCTGTCTCGCAAGCTCGAACAGGGCGACGTCACGTTTGATGAACTCAAGGCGCTCGCGGTCCGCCTCATGGACCGGGCCGCCGTTCGCCGCGCGCTGCGCCTCAAAGAGCAGATCGAATACGTCGACGACGCCACGACCTTGGCCGAGTTCTCCAAATTCGTCGCCCAGACAGTCGGTGCCGATGCCCACGGTGATAAGGCGTTCGAAGCCTTTACGGAGCGCTGGTCGCGGGCCCGCGGCGGCATCGTGTTCACGGCGCATCCGACCTTCGGCGTGTCCGATGAACTCACGCGCAAGATGATCGCCATCGCCATGAAGGGCAGCGATACGGGCGAGAGCCTCGGCGTCGCCCACCGGCCCGACAACGGCATCACGCTCGAATACGAACACAAGCGCGTTTCGCACGCCATTCAGATGCTGCGCGACGCTTACACGAGCGTTCTAGGCACTTTCTACTCGGTCGCCGCGGCCGGTTTTGGCGACAAAGCCTATAAGCTGCGCCCCAAGCTGACGACGTTTGCATCGTGGGTCGGATACGATCTCGATGGTCGCACGGATATCAACTGGGCCTATTCGTTCGTCATTCGGCTGCGCGAGAAGCGCGCATCTCTGGTCGACATCCGCGAACGCTTTGAAGTGCTCCGTCCGCAGTTCGCCGAGTCTGGCGACGCGCCGCGCATCGTACGCCAAATTATCGGCAAGCTCGATCTCGCCGTATCGGCGGTCGACCTCCAGGTGCGTTCGCTCGAAAAGACGGTCGACAAGTCCCAGGCGCTGGCAGAAGCGGCCAATATCATCTCGCAGACCGACGGTTATAACCTCGTATCGATTGATCCTGTTATTCAACTGTTCGACCAGTTGATGGATGCCTCGCCCGAGGCAAGCGCCAAGAGCGCGATTGCCAGTTTGTCGGGACTGTTGCAGGCGACGGGCCTTGGCAATTCTCACATTCATCTGCGCGTCAACGCCGTGCAGATCAACAACGCCTTCCGCGCGTTCGTGCACGAAAGCTGGACGGCCGATCTCACTGAACGGCAGGCCTTGGCACGCATCGTTGAAATGATCCGCACGGTGAAACCCGAGACGGTCAATTTCGAGACGCTCGACCTCGAGACGGCAACAGCCATCCGCCAGTTCGCGCTGGCGGCGCAAATTCGCAAGCACGTAGATCGCGACACGCCGATCCGCTACCTTATCGCCGAGTGCGAAAGCCCCGCGACGATCCTGATTGCGATTTACTTCGCCAAGCTGTTTGGCGTGCAGGATATCGTCGACATCTCGCCTTTGTTCGAAACGCCCGCCGCGCTTGAAACCGGCGCACGGTTGATCGAGCGGCTGCTCGCCGAAGAAGCCTACCGCGATTACGTCACCGGTCGCGGACGCCTCGCGATTCAAACCGGATACTCCGACGCTGGCCGCTTTATCGGACAGATTGCGGGCGGTCTTGCGCACGAGCGGCTGCAACAGGGGCTGGCCGAGACAGTCCATAAATCGGGCTTGAAGGGCGTCGAGACGCTGATCTTCTCGACGTTCGGCGAGAGCATGGGACGCGGTACGCATCCCGGCCACATGCGCCGCCGTCTGCGATATGTGCTGTCGGGTGAATCGCGCTGGCGCTTCTTCCGCCATGGTCTGCCTCTGAAGCACGAGACCAGCTTCCAGGGCGGCGATGGTTATATGTACTTCGCCAACCAGCAGTTCGCGACCCGCTCCTTGACGACCATTATTATGGACGGGCGCGATCCGGGTGCGGGCGAAGATCCGTTTTACACGGATACGAATTTGAGCCTCGATTTTCAGTTGCGGTTACGCAGCTACCAGCAGGGGCTCTTTGCGCATCCAGGCTATCGTGCGTTGCTCGGCGCGTTTGGTGCAAACCTATTGTTCAAGACCGGCTCGCGCCCTGTGAAGCGGCAGGGAGATCACGCGTCTGATCGCGGCGATCCGGCACGCATGCGCGCCATCCCTAACAACGCCATCCTCCAGCAGTTTGGCTATCTCGCCAACGTGGTGTCGGGCTTGGGCGCGGGCGTCGGTTCGGAACGCGACCGGTTTGTGGAACTCGCGAAAAAGTCGTCGCGCCTACGGCCGCTGATCGAAATGATCGCGCGCGCCAAGCAGTTGTCGAGCCTCAACGCGGTCGGTGCCAATGCTGTTATTTTCGATGCCGGCTTCTGGGCGGCGCGCGCGTCGTGGAGCCGCGAGCCGCACCTCGATGCGGCTTTCAAAATCCTGGCGACGCGGCTGTTGTCTGACACGCGCGCGCAGGCCATCAACGGGCTTGCCCATCACTTGCGTCTCGATGCCATCGAACTGCATGGCATCTTGGAAGAGATTGGCCTTGAAGCGGGGAAAATTCCCGACGATCACCGTCTCGAACTCGATTTGTTGCAAGCAATCCGCCTGACGCTGATGATGCGCATCTTCATTCTGGCGGCGCAGTTGCCACGCTTTACGGCGACCACGGAAACCACCTACGACCAACTGTTCCAGCAGGCTCTGGCGCTTGAAATTCCCGACGTCATCGCGGTGATGCGCAAGGCGTTTCCCAAGCGCACCGTCGATGCCTCCGACGACTCGGCGTTCAATGAGAAAGCCACTTACTTGCCCAAGGGCATGGACGATTACGGACGGATCGAAACCGAAATTCTCGATCCCATGGAGAAATCCTACGAGTTCATTCGCGAGATCGGCACCGGCATTTCCCACCACTGGGGCGCCTTCGGCTGAGGCTTTTCGAGCGGCACTTTGAATTTCTGCGGTCCCGGCTCAATGCACGCGTGTCCGCGTGCTTGGCCGGGAACGCAGAGTTTAAAAAGTTATCCCCGCGGTATCGGCGGGGCGTATTTTTGTCTCACGAACGAGAAGAGTTCAGCGGGACATGCGCCTTGGATCAAAGCCCCAATCTTTTGCTTCCTTTCATCATGGCGGCGCAGGCGCAAAAGCACGTCACGCACAACGAAGCCATCCGCATGCTCGATGCGATCGTGCAGTTGTCGGTTGCCGACCGCGATCTCGCGGCCCCGCCGGGCGCGCCCGTCGAAGGTGCGCGCTACATCGTGGCTGCAAGCCCGACCGGCGCTTGGGCAAGCCATGCCGGCCATGTCGCGGCTTACCAAGATGGCGCCTGGGCATTCTACGTGCCGCTCGAAGGCTGGCTCGCGTGGCTTGCCTATGAAGATATTCTCGTCAACTGGACCGGCACCGCATGGGCTCCGGTTTCAGGTGGTGGGGGATCGGTCAATCCCACGCCGCTCGTCGGCGTCAATGCGACGGCCGACGCCACCAACAAACTCTCGGTGTCATCGAGCGCGGTGCTCTTCAACCACATCGGCAATGGCACACAGCTCAAACTCAACAAGGCGGCGCTGGCCGACACCGCGAGCTTCCTTTTTCAAACCGGGTTTTCCGGACGCGCGGAAATCGGCCTCACCGGCGACGACAGTTTCCATTTCAAGGTCAGCCCCGATGGCGCGGTATGGAAAGACGCCATCATCGTCGACAAAACGAGCGGTGCGGTTTCGATGCCGTTCACATCCAGCGGCGGCACCAGCGGAGCGGCCGGCAATGCTATCGTCAACTTCGGGGCGGGAAGCGATACGGCACAGGTCTCAGTCACTGGCCAAGCAGGGCTTCTGGCAACTTCGATCGTCAGTGCCTGGATACCGGGCATCGCCAGCGCCGAGCATTCAGCCGACGAGCATATCGTCGAAGAAATTCAAGCCAGCGCGCACAGCATTGTTGCGTCCACGGGTTTCACGATTACCGCACGCACCCGCAACAAACCCCTAACCGGTCAATGGACCGTCGCCTGGGCTTGGAGATAGACTCCTTGCTTTGGTCGCTGGCGACTCCGCTGTCGCGGAGCCGGCCGCCAGCGACGAAGATATGCTGCGGGTCAAGAATAATTGAGCACTGAACAAGCCGCTGCAACACGCGCGTCCCTCCGCAAGAACTTCCAAGTGGTCGCGCCTTGGGCTGCCGGAACGGCAGTCGGACGCGCAAACAAAAAGGAGAGAGATAAAAAACACATGGCTATTCAAACACAAGGCTCGACCGGCAACGTCATGGAGGTCGATACCGCCTTCAAAGCAGCGCGCATGTCCATGCGGCCGGTCGAGACACTCGGCTGGCATTCGCTTGGTGGCCAGTCTGGATCGCTGTCTGGACCCGCCGCCAACGTCCCGCTGTTTGCGTTTCGCAACACGGGTCTTAATCCCATCATCGTGCGCCGCGTTGGCCTGGGATTCATTACCAACGTCGCCTTCACAGTCCCGCAAATTACCGATTTTGGGCTCGCCTTCGCCCGCAACTGGACCGCCTCAGACACCGGGGGCACTGCCATCGCCTTGACCGGCTCGAATTGCAAGCACCGCACCAGTCTTGCGACGCCCGCGGGGGTTGACTGCCGCATTGCAACGACACCCAATCTGGGGAACGGCACCAGAACCCTGGACGCAAATTACATCGGTCAACAGGCCGGCTGGTCGGCTGGCGCCGGCACCACGATACCTCCGGTGCTCAACAATTTATTTCAACATGACGCCGGCGATTACCCTCTTTTTCTGGCGCAAAACGAGGGCATTGTCATCGTGAACTTGACTACTTTTGGGGCGGCCGGTACTGGCAAGCTCTACGTGAATATGGAATTTGCCGAAGTGGTCAGCTATTGACGCAAGCCTTGTCCATCATGTCTGGTGGGCGGGGGGCAGGCTCGTCATGAGCGTCGCGAACTTCAATCGGGGAACGCCAATTTTCCGGTTGAAGACGAAAGGGTTACGGGGTGGACGCGCCAAAAATTGCAGTTACAGGATCATCTGGCCAACTTGCGTTGGCGCTGCAGCGCGAAACCGTGCGTCGTGGCATTGTGTCGGTGGCCTGGGGGCGGCCGCGGCTCAATCTCGCCGATGCTTTGAGCATCCGAAATTACCTCGACGAAAGCGCGCCGCATATCGTCATCAACGCCGCTGCCTATACCGCCGTCGACAAGGCTGAAAGCGAACCGCAATTGGCCATGGCTGTCAACGCTGAGGGCGCCGGAATGCTCGCGCAAGCTTGCCAAGCGCGCGGCATTCCCCTGATCCACGTCTCGACAGACTATGTCTTCGATGGCACCAAGACATCTGCCTACCGCGAAGACGATGCGATAGACCCACTCGGCATCTACGGCCAAAGCAAAGCCGCCGGCGAGGACGCCGTGCGACGCCTCAATCCCCAACATGCCATCGTGCGCACGTCGTGGGTCTACGGCCCCGATGGCTCCAATTTTCTGAAGACCATGCTACGGCTGGCTGCCGAGCGCGACGAGATCGGCGTCGTCGGCGATCAGCACGGTGCACCAACTCATGCAACCGATCTCGCCAAGGCGCTTCTCGATATGGCCGCGCAGATCCATTCTGTTCCGGCGCCAGACCGATGGGGAACTTTTCATTTGGCGGGCGGCGGGCAAACGACGTGGCACGATTTTGCCGCGCAGATTTTTGCGCACGTGCATGCAGCAGGAGGCAAGACGCCGCGCCTGAAGCGCATTGCGACCAGCGACTATCCCACACCCGCCAAGCGCCCCGCCAACTCGATCCTTGATCAAACTAAAATCAAGGCCGCTTACGGTATTGAACTTCAAGATTGGCGGGTCAGCCTCGCCCAGCATTTCGCGGACTATCAAAACGAGCAGCCCGCCAAAAATCTGCAAAGAGACCACGCATGAAAGCAATTATTCTGGCCGGCGGCTCTGGCACGCGGCTCTATCCCATGACCATTGCAGCATCAAAGCAAATGCTGCCGGTCTACGACAAGCCACTCATTTATTATCCGCTCTCGGTGCTGATGCTAGGAGGCGTGCGCGACGTGCTCATCATCTCGACGCCACGCGACCTGCCCAATTTTCTAGAACTTCTCGGCGACGGGAAGTGCTGGGGCATGAACATCTCCTATGCCGAACAGCCGCGTCCGGAAGGCTTGGCGCAAGCCTTTATCATCGGAGAAAAATTCATAGGCTCGGATGCCTGCGCCATGGTTCTTGGCGACAATATTTTCTATGGCCACGGCTTGTCGGACTTGGTGCGCGGTGCCTTTCGTGACAGCACCGGCGCCACTGTGTTCGCCTATCAGGTGACCGATCCCGAACGCTACGGCGTCGTCGAATTCGATACCAAAGGGCAGGCCATCTCCGTTGAAGAAAAGCCAGCCGCGCCCAAATCGAACTGGGCCATTACGGGGCTTTACGCCTACGACAATCGCGTCGTCGATATCGCCAAAAATCTGAAGCCGTCTAGCCGCGGCGAGCTCGAGATCACCGCCGTCAACGACGCTTATCTCAAGCTCGGCGAACTCCATGTCGAAAAAATGGGCCGCGGCTATGCGTGGTTCGATACCGGCACGCCCGACAGTCTGCTCGAAGCGGCGAGCTACGTCGCGACCATCGAAAAGCGCCAAGGGCTAAAGATCGCCGCGCCCGAGGAGATTGCATTCCGCCAGGGCTTCATCACGGCCGATGAACTCGAAGCCCTGATTGCAGCGCGTTACACCAAGAACGAATACGGCCGCTATTTGAAAAGCGTGCTGGCGGGAAGTTAAGGCGGATGAGCGTGCCGCGCCCTTACTTCCCAGCTGCCGCGATCAGCTTTTTGGCTTCATCGCTGTCCCACTCGGCCGGGCCGGAGAGGCGGCCGGCTTCTTTGCCGTCAGCGTTGATGAGAATGGTGGTCGGCATGCCGAGCACACGCAATGCGGTACCCGACTTCGTCGTCGGGTCGGCGTAGACTTTCAAGTTCGTGACGTTGATGCCCTTCAAGAACTTGCCGGCAGCATCGACGCCGCCGCGATCGACCGCCAATGCGACGACCTCGAAGGTGCCGGAGCCCAGTTGCTTTTGCAGCCGGTCGAGCGACGGCATTTCTTCACGGCACGGCGCGCACCACGTTGCCCAAAGGTTCAACAAAACTGTTTTGCCCCTGAAATCGGCAAGCGTCTTGGCCGCCCCGGACTCGTCGATAAAGGAGATGTCAGCCAAAGCTACTGGCGGGTTTTTGCGCACGAAGGCCGCTAGTTTGCCAGCCATCCCCTCTTTGCTTGCAGGCGCGCCCGCTGCACCTTCGGTCGCGGCACCCGTCACAGCTTTTCCGGACGAAGACGCCACCGGCGTGCCACCGGCGCCGTTGTCAGAGCCCCCCTTTGTCCCGTATACCGCGGTACCGTACACCGCCGCGAATCCAGCGATGGCGGCCGCAGCCGCTAACCAGAGGCTGGCCTGGGGCGAAAGTTTCGCACCGGGTTTTTCGTTGTTGGTACTCATGTGTCTCGCTGTCTCTTCGCGTCTTCAGGGTAAGCCTGCCGGCTTGCTATCATCTTCTTATACGGCCTGCAGCCAGGAAGCGTTTCTCCCGTGACCGAAAAATCCGCCAATAAAATGTGGGGAGGCCGGTTTGCCTCGTCGCCCGACGCCATCATGCAGGAGATCAATGTCTCCATCGGGTTCGACAAGGCCTTAGCGCCACAGGATATCCGCGGCTCGAAAGCGCACGCCGCCATGCTGGCCGAGCAGGGCATCATCACGAAGAGTGACGCCAAAGAGATTCTGAAGGGGCTCGACCAGATTGCGGCCGAAGTCGACGCCGGCAAATTCGCTTTCTCGCGTGACCTCGAAGACGTGCATATGAATGTCGAGAGCCGGCTGACCGAACTCATCGGCAGCGCGGCCGGGCGGCTGCATACGGCGCGCTCGCGCAACGATCAGGTGGCGACCGATTTCCGGCTGTGGGTGCGCGACGCCATCGACATGATCGACGGCCAGCTCGGCCTCCTGCAACTGGCGCTCGCGACCAAAGCCGAAGCGCACGCGGGAACGGTGATGCCGGGCTTTACACATCTGCAACCGGCGCAGCCCGTCACGTTCGGCCATCATCTGCTGGCCTATGTCGAAATGGTCGCGCGCGATCGCGGGCGCTTTGCTGATGCGCGCGTGCGGCTGAACGAATGTCCGCTCGGATCAGCCGCGCTTGCCGGCACGTCGTTCCCGATCGACCGGACGGCAACCGC
>JANNUW010000560.1:0-4791 GCA_031414095.1 Hyphomicrobium sp.
GCGATCACCTTTGGTGAAGGCGTGGCACTTCCCACCCGCATCAAGTTCGACCTGCTCCCCGAGGACGAAATGCCCAGGAGCAACACCGCCTCGTTCACCACGAACTGGGCCAGGGATCTGCCGGACGATTCATTCCTCAACGAGGTTGTCGGCCGCTGGCGGGCCCAGACCTTCAATCCCGATAGCGCTACCTATACCGTTGAGGCCGCACCAGCCGCCGCTCTCGCCGTCCAGGTGGCCATACCGCCACATCCGTCCATCCGCCGCGATGCCTTGCAGCCGGCGGCAGCCCCGCAAAGGCCCGGCATCCAGCCGGCCCCCCGGGGCTTCGGCCAGCACACCCCAACCCCGCAACTGCGCCGCAGCTCCGACGCCGTCCAGGCAAGTGCCGCGGCACCTCCAGCCCCCGCTGTGGGCCAACAAGCAAGCCTCGCCAACCTGATCAAGCAGTTCCGGACGTAATTTACCGTCTTCGCCCGAGCTTTCCACTGTCATCCCGGCCCCCCGCACTCTTCTGTCATCCCGGCGAAAGCCGGGACCCAGACTCGCAACCAGTGAAACTTCCGAAAGCCTGGGCCCCGACTTGCGTCGGGGTGACAAATTATTGGTTCGGGTAAAATGCTGAAAACAATGGCGCAATATTCCACCCTTGCACTGAAGCCCACCCGCCGCTAATGAAGCGGCCATTCCCGGCGCATTGGGGGATCGGCTAACGGTAGGCCCACAGACTCTGACTCTGTTTGTCTAGGTTCGAATCCTAGTCCCCCAGCCACTTCTCCTTCCAAACCCTTCTCAAGCAATCCGAGACATACCAAAAACTATCTAAATACACTGAATTTTAGGTTCTATAGCGGCCCGAGAGTTCCGGACAGAGCCAACAAATATTGTGTAGCAAAATGCGTAGCAACCTTGCGGATCGAATAAATTTGCTACACAATTTGGTCATTCTTCCAACGGGATTGCTACACATGGCCGATAGCCTCACTGAGCTGCAAGTCAAAAACGCCAAACCTCGCACCGCCAAATACACCCTGGCTGCGGGGCACGGTCTTACCCTGCTGGTGATGCCGGACGGGTCGAAATACTGGCGCCTGCGCTATCGCCTCGGCGGCAAGGCTCGGATGATCGCGGTGGGGCGTCCCTACCCCCACACCACCTTGAAGCAGGCCCACGCGAGAGCGGCGGAGTTCCGAGTGCTGATCGAGGCGGGCACTGACCCGGCGGACCAGCGGCGGGCGGAGAAGCTCAGGAAGCGCGAGAGCGTTGCCAATACCTTTGGCGAGGCGGCCAAAGCCTGGCATCGCTTCCGCAGCCAAGCCTGGGACAACAAGACTACCGAGCAGGCGAAAAATTATCTCGACAAGGACATGTTGCCCAAGCTGCGCAGCCGACCGCTGGATGCCATCCTCCCGTCCGAACTGGGTGCACTGGTGGCCGGGATCGAGGAGCGGGGTGCCTTTGATGTTGCGAAGAAGACCCGGCAATGGTTAAAGGCGATCTACAGCTTCGCCCGCGCCAATGGCTGGACAGCCAACGATCCAGCCCGCGATCTCGCGGCCATCGCCCGACCGGCCCCGGAAAAGCAGAATTATGCGCATCTGCAATTAGACGAATTGCCGGACTTCCTGCGGGTGCTCTATGCCTATGACGGGTCCGAACTGGTGGCGTCTTGCGCCAAACTGGCACTGTGGACGGCGAACCGGCCGGGGGTGACACGCACGCTGCGCTGGGACGAACTCGACCTCGACGCCAAGCTGTGGACGATCCAGAAGGGCCGAGAGGGCATGAAGCGCGGCTATTTCCACTTGACGCCGCTGCCTGCCCAAGCGGTCGCCATGTTGCTTGAGCTACAGACAATCACCGGCAGGTTCGAGTACGTATTCGTTGGCCGCAATGACCCCTCGAAGCCACTGAGTGACGGGGCCATCGGCGGGATGTTCAAGCGTATCGGCTTTCATGGCCGGCAGACGGCGCACGGCTTTCGCCATCTGGTAAGCACCGCGCTCAATGAAAAGGGCTATGAAGAAGACTGGATCGAGCGCCAGTTGGCGCATGGCGACCCGGACAGGATTCGCGGCACCTACAACAAGGCGCAATATCTTGAACCCCGTCGGAATATGATGCAGGAATGGGCTGATCTACTGGATGCCTTACGCACCGGCCGCAGTAATGTCCTGCCGATCCGGCGTCCGGCGGCTTGACGCCGCGAACAACCCTAGCGCTTCTTTGGCAAGTTCATTCGAGTGACTGCCTGAGACGTATTCTACAGTGCGGGCATCGCAGGGCGGTTTTGGAGAGAGCGTTGGTGATCTGGCGCCGAATGGCTGGCATGGTCGGCTGCGGTGGCCCCTCTTTTTTTCCTTTTTTCCGCTTCGCCCGCTGCAGGCGCTGATGCTGAAGGAAAGCGCAGGTCAATGGTCGCGAAGACATCAAGGTTGCCATTTTACCCCTTAGGCGTCGTCAAGGCTTTGGAGCATCTCGATGCGGTCATCACCAGCTACGAGGCGGCATCAAAGCATCTCCCGGCGATAATGAACAAAGTCGTGCTTAGCGGAGACCACGCGACGGCAAGTGTCGTCACAGGATTTGCAAAGCTGCTGGACGAGCAAGTGGGATTTATCACTTCCCATATCCCGGCAGAATGGGTAGCTGGACCAAAGAAGCGATTGGTAGGCTGATCAATATCCGATACGTTGAACTCCACCCATGCCCCTTTTAAATCGTGGGGCATGGGCGGAAATTTGAGAGGCGTGTTTGCAAGAACAGCACATTGTCCTGCTGCCGGTTCGGTGGACACCATCATAAGCTAAGTTTCTGGGGCAGATTTACAAAATCATGGCTTCCACAAAGAAGGAGACTTTGGGGAGCTCATAGTACGCTCGATTTTAACGGCATTTTCTTCTTATTTATTGAAGCATATCAGTAAATTGGATTGAATTCAGAAGAATGTCCGTTTGTCGCTTAAATCCACAGCATCAGGACATTTCTCTAAAATGTATTGAATTCGTTAACTTTCATTCTCTTACAACACCATGAGTTAATGAAGTCACCCGCGCGGTGTGCTCCTCTAGCAGGTGGTGGCGTGATGAGGGGCTCCAAGGCCTGTTTTAGGCAACCATGCACACTTGGCCAGGTAAGTAGCGTTCACAGCTTAAACTCATTCAAAATATGAGCCTTTTTCAAGGTCAGCGGGAACGTTCAAGGGACAGGCGGATTGGTGCGATTTTCTTCGTGTAGGTTTTTGACCGGCGGATTTTGGCTGCTGCTTGTGATGTTGCTAGCACAGTTTGCAGCCGCACCGGTATTTGCTGACATAACACTCACGTGTGCATCAGGTACTGTGACCGGGGGAGGCGATAATTTCAATGGAGGCGATACGTCCGACCTCCTTACGGTCAACAATGCGGCAATTGGGTCAACAATCACAATCAGCTTTACCGCAACGGCGGCAAGTGCTGGCAGGACTGTTACTTCAGTTTTGACTACCGGCAGTGCTTCGGGGCCCGTCCCTGCTGGCCCGCTGGCGCTCGCTGGCGCTACCGGTACAGTGTCGCAAGTTTGGACCAAGACTGTCAATACTGCTCAAGCGACATTCACCGTCTCAAGGACGGGGGGCAATGGTGTAACGTGGAATGCCGTTTGCGTTAGCCCTCCAGCGGGATTGACTGTCACCACAACGGACAATTCAGCCACAGAAGGCGGTGGCACGGGTGCTTTTACGATTGTGCTGAACTCAGCACCGACGGCCAATGTGACTGTCACCATTGCAGCTGATCCCGCCAGCCCAGACCAATGCACATTTTCGGCAGCCAGTGTTACGTTCACAACTGCCAATTGGAGCACTCCGCAGTCGGTAACCATTACAGCCGTCAATGACACGCTTGTTGAAGGTGCACACACCTGCACTACGGGTGCAATTACAGCGTCCGCAACTGGAGGCTACACGGGAGTAACGGGTACAGCTCCGAGCTTTAACATCACCGACAATGACACCTCGACGGTTTCCATCGCCAATACGGCGAACGGCAATGAAGCAGGACTTGTATCAGGCGTCATGACGGTGTCGCTCACCAACCAGAGCTCGACGGCCACCACGGTGAGTTACACAATTGGAGGCGGTTCCACTGCAATCAGCGGCGCTGACTACACAGCACTCCCCCTCACCGTGATAATCCCTGCTAACACGACATCTGCAACCATCACCATTCCGGTTCTGCAGGATACAATCGTCGAGGGCGGCGAGACGGTGGTCGTGACGCTCACGGCTGCCACATCCAATGCCTCAATCACGGCTGCTGGCACCGCCACCAATACGATTGCCGACAATGACACTGCAACCCTCACGGTCAATGATGCAACGATTGGGGAGGCGGGTGGCACGGCCACCTTTACCGTGACACTGACGGGAGTCACACAATCCGGCTTTAGCGTAAATTACACTTCCAGCAATGGTTCAGCCCTTGCGGGCAGCGATTATACCGCCGTTGCCCCCACGGCGCTGAGCTTCACCGGCAATACGGCGTCGCCCCAGACACGAACTTTTACCGTGCCCATCACCGATGATGCGTTGGTGGAAGGCTTGGAAGTGGCAACCCTTACACTGTCTGGTCTGTCCAATACATTCGGTGGTGCACTCACGATATCCGATGCCACAGGAACCCTCGGTATCACCGACAATGACACAGCGACTTTGAGCATTGATGATGTGACGGTTGGAGAATCTGGAACGGCCACCTTTAGCGTGACACTGACTGGGGAGACACAGACGGGCTTTACGGTGAGCTATACCTC
>JANNUW010000561.1:0-10132 GCA_031414095.1 Hyphomicrobium sp.
AATGGAACGGCGGGAGGCGATGTACTCCGCGGTACAGGCAAGGACGACACTCTGTCAGGCGGGGCCGGCAATGACCGCATCGATGGCGGCGCGGGCGATGACGTCCTGATCGGTGGGAGTGGGCGAGATTTCTTAACCGGCGGAGCGGGCCACGATACGTTCCAATTCAGTTCCATGCGCGATACTTTGGGTAGCAATGGCCGGCGCGATCTCATCAACGACTTCACGCACGGCGAAGACCACATCGATGTGTCGGGCATTGATGCGAATTCGCACAAGGTCGGCAATCAAGCGTTCAAGTTCATCTCGGACAACGGCTTTCACCACAAGGCCGGCGAGTTGCACTACGTTCTATTCAATGTTGCTGGGACAGCACACGACCGTACGCGCATCGAGGGCGATACCAACGGCGATGGCCAGGCCGATTTCCAGATCGTCCTGCGCGGCCTGCATGCGCTAACGGCCCACGATTTCGTATTATAGGCAAGGGCCTTGTAACAATAAGCAGCCGAAAACACTCCAGTACAAACACCGGAGTGTTTTCGTTCAATCGATCTGGCGTACAAGACTTCGATCCAAGCGCCCTTCTTCCAGTAACCGCGGCGTTAACGTTCACGCGGTCGCCTCTCACAAGAAACTATACGGATCGATATCCACACTCAGCCGGAGATCGCCTTTTATCGCCGGCAGCGCCGCCAGCCATTCGCGCAGATAGCCCTGCACGTCTACTTCGCGCGGGGCCTTGACGAGGAGGCGCCAACGGAACCGGCCACGCACGATGGCGATGGGCGCTTCGGCCGGTCCTAAGACTTCGATGCGCTCCGCGGCGGGCGCGCGCCGTGCCACTTCGCGCGCAAACTTTTCAGCGAGGTCCTTGTCGCGCGCTGAAACAATGAGCGCGACCAGGCGGCCATATGGCGGCAGCATCCCCCGCTGGCGCGTCTCGATTTCACGGTTAAGAAAGGCCTCGCGGTCGCCGCGGATGATCGCGTCCATCACCGGGTGCTCGGGCATATGCGTCTGCACAAAACCACGGCCCTGCGTGTGCGTGCGGCCAGCACGCCCCGTGACCTGATGCAAGAGCTGAAAGGTGCGTTCGGCCGCGCGCGGATCGGCACCGATCGACAAGCCCAAATCTCCATCGACAATGCCGACGGTCGCGAGGTCGGGAAAGTGGTGGCCCTTGGCGATGATTTGCGTGCCTATAATGATCTGCGTCGTGCCCTCTTCGATGGTGCGGATGACTTCGCGCATCTCGGTCAGGCTGGGAATGAGATCAGATGACAGCAATGCCAGCTTGGCACCTGGAAATCGCTCGGCGACCTCTTCGGCGACACGCTCGACGCCCGGCCCGCACGCGACGAGGCTGTCGGGCTCGGCGCACTTGGGACACTTTTCAGGGATCGCCAGCATGAAGCCGCAATGATGACAGTTGAGCCGCTTCTTGAAGCGATGCTCGACAAGCCATGCGGTGCATTGCGGACATTCGAACCGGTGACCGCAGGCGCGGCACAAGGTCAGCGGCGCATATCCGCGCCGGTTGAGGAACAGAAGCGACTGCTGGCCGCGGCCGAGCGTTTCGGTAATGGCGTCGACGAGTACCGGAGACAGCCAACGGCCGCGTTCGGGTGCGTTGGCGCGCATGTCGATGGCTGCGACGTGGGGCAGATCGACGCCCGAAAAACGGCCGGGCAACACGACGGGCCGGTAGCGCCCCGTGCGCGCGTTGACGTGACTTTCGATCGACGGCGTAGCGGACGCGAGGATCACGGGGAACTTACCGAGGCTCGCGCGCACCACGGCCATGTCGCGGGCTTGATAGTGGACGCGGTCGTCTTGCTTGTAGCCCGCGTCATGCTCTTCATCGACGATCACGAGGCCAAGGTCGCTGAACGGCAAGAACAACGCCGAGCGCGCCCCCGCGACGACCCGCGCTTCACCTTTGGCGACAGCCTTCCAGGCGCGGCCACGTTCGACCGGCGATAGCGCCGAATGCCATTCCACGGGCGCGACGCCGAAACGACGCTCGAAGCGGTTGAGGAACTGGCCGGTCAAAGCGATTTCCGGCAGCATAATGAGGGCTTGCCGCCCGGCCTCTAGGGTCCGCGCGACGGCCTCGTAATAGACCTCGGTCTTGCCGGAGCCCGTGACACCATCGAGCAGCGACACCGAAAACGTATTGCCATCGACCGCCGACCGCAGAGCGTGGACCGCCTGCGCCTGCTCGATCGTGAACTGGGTCTGATGAAACGCTGGATCGGGCAACGGAATGCTGCGTTCAGGAATCGCAACTTCGACCATTGAGCCATGTTCGACCAGTCCGTCGATGACACTGGTTGTACACCCGGCTTCTGCGGCCAGCGCCGATTTGGCGCGGATCAGGCCATCGCCTGCAATCTCCAGCGCCCGCTGACGGGCCGGCGTCATGCGCGCCGGTGCGTTCGAGGTTGCGACGAGTCGCACGCCAAAGCGCGGGCGAACAGGCTCGAAGGCTTCCTGCGCGCTCATCATCATGCGCATGACCATACCGAGCGGCGACAGCGTATATTTCGCGATCCATTCGGCAAAGCGCAACGAAATCACCGGCAACGGCGGCACATCGAGCCGCTCCGTGATGGCTTTCATTTTCTTCGGGTTGAACGGTTTGCCGTCGGCACCCAGTGATTTATCCCACACCACGCCGATGCGCGTTTGTGGCCCGAACGGGACTAAAACGAAGCACCCCGGTTCCAAAACGAGCCCGTCTTCATTGAGGTAATCGTAGGTCTGATCCAGCGCCACGGGCAGCAGTACGGGCACCCTCAAGGCGGGCGAATCGCGGAAACTATCTTCCATTTTATCGAGCAGGCTATCCAAAGACCCTACCGCCAGACTAGAAACTGTCACAAATCAGCCGTTGGGAATACCCTACCCGGCAGCGGATGGCGAGTTGAGGGCAACTTCGCGCCGTCCACACCGCCATCGGGGCGGGTACAGGATGAATGAGGACCATGAGCGCATGAAATTTTTTGTCGATACCGCCGATGTCGCTGAAATCAAGGACTTGGCGGCCACCGGCCTGCTCGACGGCGTCACGACAAATCCGTCGTTGATCGCCAAGTCTGGACGCGATTTCAAAGAAACGATTGCTGAAATCTGTAAGCTCGTGCCTGGGCCGGTGTCGGCCGAAGTCGCCGCCACCGACTTTGAAGGCATGATCAAGGAAGGCCATGAGCTGGCCAAGATCGCCAAGAACGTCACCATCAAAGTGCCGTTGACGCTCGACGGCCTCAAGGCCTGCAAGGTGTTCACGTCGGAAGGCACGATGGTCAATGTCACGCTGTGCTTCTCGGCGACGCAAGCGCTGTTGGCGGCCAAGGCCGGCGCGACATTCGTGTCGCCCTTCATCGGCCGGCTCGACGATATCGGCCTCAACGGCATGGACCTGATCCGCGAAATACGCACCATCTACGACAACTACCAGGACCTGCAGACGGACATCCTCGCGGCTTCGATCCGCACCATCGGTCACGTCAAGGACGCCGCCATGATCGGCGCCGACGTCGCCACGATCCCGCCCAGCATCCTGCGCGCGCTCGTCAAGCACCCGCTGACCGACAGCGGCCTTGCGACCTTCGTGGCCGACTGGAAAAAGACCGGCCAGAAAATCGTGTGAGCGCTGCCGCGGAGCGCTCGGCTCGCTTAAGAATTGGGGTCTCGCACGGAACGGGAGGGGATGTGGTTTCGGTAGCGGGAGTGTTTGCGCGCCCGCGCAAACACTCATAATTCCCGTCATGGCCGCGGAGGCGGCCATCCACGACAAGCGTAGGCTTGTTCGGTGTTCGTAACGTGCGGGGACGCGTGTGATTTACTTCTTGCCGCCACTGAGCGAGCATCCCGTTGTCGTGCACGACCCTATGTTAGCGCGCCTATCCGGAAGACATCCGCTGTGCGCAAAGAAAAAGGCCAAGCAGCGTTGCTTGGCCTTTTTCTTTGTAAGTCGCGCTTAAGCCCGGATTGGCAGGCTTAGACGGCTTCTTTGAGTTCCTTGGCTGCGCGGAAGGCGACCTTTTTGGACGCCTTGATCTTGATCGCTTCGCCGGTTGCGGGGTTGCGGCCCATGCGTGCGGGACGCTTGCGAACCTGCAGAATGCCGAGACCCGAGAGGCGCAGGCGGTCACCCTTCTTCAGATGTTTGGTGATCATGGCCACCATGTCGTCGAGAATGGCCTGAGCCTGCTTCTTCGTCATCTCGTGCGATTCAGCCAGAGCTATGCCGATATGACGTAACGTAACCGTGTCGACCTTTGCGGCGGCTTTCGCCGGTGCCTTGGCTGCGGATTTTGCCGGAGCCTTTGCTGCTGCTTTTGCCATTGCGTGCTGTCCTTCAGTGTTGTTGACGAATCAGGAATGATGACGAAACATAACTCAGCTCTCAACAAAAGTTGCTAGCCGATTATAAAATATGCACTTTTGCCAATATGTGTGGCCTGAACGCTGTCTTTGCATTGCAAATCCAGCCTATTTCAAGGCCGCACTGCGTAATAACCCACGTTTTAGGGTACAACCGCACAGTCAGCATAGCGCCATCTGATCGCGGCTGGCCGCCGGGCTTGCAAATGGCGAGCCGCTACAGCCGTCCGCCGATCGCCTCGCGAGCGCTAATCGATGACCCAATTGCAGACCGTTTCTATTCGCAATTGGATTGTGCGTCTGGAAATAAATAAAGACTTTTTTAAGCGGATGAGTTCGTAGTTGCGGCTTGTATGAAGCTGAAGGGCGGGTGGGTTTTGGACGAGCACATTCCAAACGCGGTAACGCCGTCTGGGCCAACGGCGCACGATGATGCGGTCGCCACGGCGGTCTTGAAATGGCTATCCCGCCTTGAACATGGACAAGGCCGCGCGGGCCTGACGCTGACGGCCTACGAGCGCGATATTCGCCAGTTCCTGCGCTATTTGCACGCTCAGCTCGGCCGCGAAACGGCCTTGGGCGACCTCGAAACTCTCGACGTCAAAACCGTCCGCGGCTTTCTTGCCTATCGCCGCCGCGCCAAGATCGAAAGCCGTTCCCTGGCGCGGTCGCTCTCGGCACTACGGAATTTCTTCGCATTTCTGGAATCTGAAAACTTATTGAAGAATCGGGTGATCTCGCAAATCGCCCGGCCGAAAGTTGCGCACGGCGTCCCCAAGCCTCTCACGGTCGACAAAGCCGGCGCCGTGATCGGCGACGATGCTTCGGAGGCTGGCGGCTGGATGGGAGCGCGCGACACGGCTGTACTGTTGTTGCTCTACGGCTCGGGCCTGCGTATTTCGGAAGCGCTGTCGCTAACGCGGCGCGAGGCGCCGGTCACCGGCCGCGACGTGGTGCGCATCACGGGCAAGGGCGGCAAAGAGCGCATGGTGCCGGTGTTGCCCGTTACGCAAGCAGCCATCGCTGCCTACATCGGCCTGTGCCCCTATCCCTTCGAACCAGACACGCCGCTCTTTTACGGCGCGATGGGGGGCACGTTGTCGCCGCGGATCATTCAGCTCATTATGGAACGGCTGCGCGGCACGCTCGGATTGCCAGCAACCGCGACGCCCCACGCTTTGCGCCATTCGTTTGCGACGCACCTACTGTCATCGGGCGCCGATCTGCGGCAAATTCAAGAGCTGTTGGGTCACGCGTCGCTCTCGAGCACGCAAATTTACACCGAAGTCGATCGCGACCATCTGCTGCGCGTGTACGATGCAGCCCATCCCCGCTCTTGAGCGACTGGTGATTTAAAACCGCGAACCCACGGCGGCGCCCGCGGCAGCAGCGATCGCGGTCAGCACGGTTCCCCAGGCGATATCGATAACGGCGAGCTTGGCTGGAAAATCGCGAATGACGGCGAGGCCGGTCAGATTATAGGTCATGTACGTGAAGAAGCCGAACAGGGCGCCGAGCCACAGCGCGCGCGAAACGCCGCCTCCACTCGCCAAGGCCGGCTGCACAGCGAAGATCATCACGCCGAAAACAAACAAAACATAAAACGCCGTTGCCGCGACAGAATTGAAAGGCTGGGCCAATATCGGACCCATCTGCGAGCGATAGAGGCCGTTGGCAAACACGCCGAGCCACAACAGATCGAGGGCTAGGAAGACGGCTGCTGAGGTCAGGTAGCCGCTGATAAACTTCATAGGACGATCTCCGCTCGACAACAATTGCAAAACTCTGATTGCAAAATCACTACATATGCACGGCCCGTTTGCCGACACTCATTGCTGCTTCCTTGACTGCCTCCGCCAGCGTCGGGTGGGCATGGCAGGTGCGCGCCAAATCTTCCGCCGATCCGCCGAATTCCATCAGCAATGCGGCTTCGGCAATGAGCTCTCCGGCATGGGGTCCGACAATGTGGACCCCAAGAACGGCGTCGGTGTGCGCGTCAGCCAGCACCTTCACAAAACCTTCGGTCGACTTGTTCACTTTGGCGCGGCCATTGGCGAGGAACGGGAACTTGCCTGCCGTGTAGACGACGCCCGCGGCTTTCAACTCCTCTTCGCTGCGCCCAACACTGGCGACTTCCGGGTACGTGTAGATTACGCTGGGGATCACGCCATAGTTCACATGCCCGGCCTCGCCCGCGAGAATTTCCGCAACGGCGACGCCTTCGTCCTCAGCCTTGTGGGCGAGCATGGGTCCGGCGATGACGTCGCCGATGGCATAGACGCCTGGAATATTCGTCTCATAGCGATGATCGACCGCAATGCGGCCGCGGCCGTCGAGCGTAACGCCGGCTTCTTCCAGTCCAAGACCCTTTGTGTATGGCGTGCGCCCGATAGCGACGAGCACCGCGTCTGCGGAAAGCATCTGCGCTTCGCCGCCAACGGCGGGCTCCGTCGTGATCGTCAGCGAAGTGCCAGACTTGGCGACGCCCGTCACTTTCGTCGCGAGCTTGAATGCGAAGCCCTGCTTTTCCAGTATCCTCTGGAACGATTTGGCGACGTCGAGATCCATGCCAGGGAGAATACGATCGAGATATTCAACGACCGTGACATCGGAACCAAGTCGCCGCCAGACGGACCCAAGCTCCAAGCCGATCACGCCAGCGCCGATAACCAGCAGTTTTTTAGGCACCTTCGCAAGAGTGAGCGCGCCGGTTGACGACACAATTTGCTTTTCGTCGATCTCGACGCCCGGCAGCCGCGCGACGTCCGATCCTGTTGCAATCACGATGGCGGCACTTTCGAGCACCTGGGTCTCGCCATTCATGAACGTGATCGACAGCGCGCCCGGCCCGGTCACGCGACCGGTGCCATGAAAGGCATCGACCTTGTTCTTTTTTAAAAGATACGTGACGCCGTCGACGTTGCCTTTGACGCCCTCGTCCTTGAACACCATCATCTGCGCCAGATCGAGCTTGGGCGTGACCTTGATGCCCATGCCGGCAAACGCATGATTGGCGTCGTCAAAGCACTCGGACGCGTGCAGCAGCGCCTTTGACGGAATGCATCCGATATTGAGACAGGTGCCGCCATGCGTCGCCCGCTTTTCCACGACCGCAACTTTCAGCCCGAGCTGGGCCGCACGGATAGCGCAAACGTAACCACCGGGTCCGGTGCCGATGACCGTCAGATCGTAACGTGGCATGAAGGCCTCGTGTTTAAATGGGAGAAAAGGGCTTCTTGATCGGAGCTGCGCCCCACAACGGGATATAGGCGCTGCGCGTCGCCGGGCCCAGACCTAACCAGCGCGCAAGCGGTTTAGCGAGCCAATGGCCGCATGACAGAACCATCCAGTAGGCGACGGCTGGAAGGATCAGACCGGCAAGCGTGGCCAAAGCGAGCAGCGCTGCCTCGCTCAGGTGTCCGCTCTTGATCAACGCAACGCGTACCGCCGCGCCGGCCAGCAGATGCATAACGTAAATAGCCAGTGAGGCTTCGCCCAGGAAAGCAACCGCGCGCCAGCCCGCGCTCACTGGCAGTGGCAAAGCCTTAGCGATGCCCGCAACGGCCAGCGCGCCGCCTAAGGCTAAGAGAATCTGGCCCGCGCCTCCAAGGGCAAAGCCCCACAGACATAGAGCGCCGCCCAGCGTGACAAGATTGCCGACCGGCCGTTCAGCAAACTTGCCCAGCATCAGGGGAAGCAAGGTGAGCCCGGCACCGTAGATCGCAAAATTCTTGGCAAAGCCGGCGACCCACTCGAGTGCGGGCGCAGCGATCGGCAGGACCACTGAGACCGCAACGGCCGCGAGGATGAGCAGACCCTGACGCGTTGGACTCCACTGACGTTGGGTTGTGGCCACATACCAGCCCAGCCGTATGTAGAACAGGTGATAGAGAAACCACAAATGCTCGACCGGCTGCCACAGAATTTGTGAGAGCACCGACAAGTCGAGCGGCACATTGGCGGCGTCGGGAAGCATTACCTTGAGGCAGATCCAAATCGCCGACCAAACGAAGTATGGAACCGCGATGCCCCACCACAACGATTTGGCGAACGATGCCGGCGCCTGATGCTTTTGCAGACCGGCCACATAGCCGGCGATCAGAAAGAACAGCGGCATATGAAATGTGTAGATGACGGAGTCAAGCGATTGCAGCGTGTCACTCCACACCAGCCCGCCGGTGCGCCCTATCGAACGGCTCGCGTGGCCGAATACCACGAGAACAATGCCGATGGCTTTGGCGTAGTCGAGCCACGCGAGGCGATCAGTCGGTGCGAGGGTGCCAGGCACGGCCATGTATGTCAGTCCTCAATTGCCGCTTTACCTCACGCGGGGCAAGCAGCCCAGGACGTAGAGCAGCATGCTGCATGCCGGACGAATCCAAGCGCGCCCGAGCGTAGCAATCCGGCAGAAGATCGCAATGGCGACCTTGGTGCCGGCTCAGAGAATGAAATCCGCCGTCGACAGGTGACGCAGGCCGGTCAGCTCGATCTGCATATCGGGCCGCCGGTCGCCGTTGAGATCTGCGGAAATGATCGTGCGATCGTGTGCAGTGCCGGCATGGCCGCTTAAACGGGCCTGCCCCAAAAATGAAAAGGCCTGGTTGCCACCCTTGTGTACATTGGCGTCGATCAAGCGGAGGTCGATGATATCCTGGCCGCGTGCGAAATCTTGGATGATGTCGCGTTGACCCGGCCCGCCGCGCCCCGAATCCGAGACTGAGAAATAGCAGGGAAGATTGCGTGCGGTAAATCTGACGCTAGAGCCAAAGTCAGTCCGCCGTCTGCATACTGATTTACTTTCGGTTAATCATAATGCTGAACGGCTGGCAGCGCGCCGCGTTGGTGGCTGACACTCCGGGTCAGACACCATGGGCAAGGATGCAGAAGGATTTCTCAGAGAGCGGAGTTGCGGTGTCAGACCCGGAGGATCAGACACCGACGGTCCGATCAGGCCGCGAGGTTGCGCAGCACGTAGGGCAAGATTCCGCCGTGCCGGAAGTATTCGAGTTCATCGAGCGTATCGATCCGGCCGATGATGGGGATGGCGACCTTGTTCCCCTTGGCGTCAGTGATCTCGGCGATCATGCGCTGGCGCGGCTTGATGGTGGCGAGGCCGCGGATGGTGACACTTTCGTCGCCTTTCAAGTCAAGTATCTGCCAGCTCATGCCGTCTTCGAAGACAAACGGCACGATGCCCATGCCGACGAGATTAGAGCGATGAATGCGCTCGTAGGAGCGCGCAATGACAGCTTTGACGCCCAGGAGATTGGTGCCCTTTGCCGCCCAGTCGCGCGATGAGCCGTTGCCGTATTCGATGCCCGAGAACACCACGAGCGGCACGCCTTCGCGGCCATAGCGCATGGCGGCATCGTAGATCGGCATCAATTCGCCCGACGGCTGATGGATGGTATATCCGCCCTCTTTAACTTGGCCGTGCTCGTCCTTGGCCATGAAATTCTTGATGCGGATGTTGGCGAAGGTGCCGCGCATCATGACCTCGTGATTGCCGCGCCGCGTGCCGTACTGATTGAAGTCGGCCGACTTCACACCGTTGTCCATCAGGTATTTGCCGGCCGGGCTCGCGGCCTTGATGGAGCCGGCCGGCGAGATGTGGTCGGTCGTGATCTTGTCGCCGAAGAGCCCGAGGATGCGCGCGCCGGTAATGTCACGAATAGCCTTTGGCGTTGCCGAGATGCCCTCGAAGTAGGGCGGGTTTTGCACATATGTCGAGCGATTGTTC
>JANNUW010000562.1:0-4110 GCA_031414095.1 Hyphomicrobium sp.
CAGCAGGCCTATCCCGCCATTTTCTGGGACGTGTTCGGAATTTCGGGCCATCCCATCCGCGCCACTGTGCTCGATATGGGGCCGCTGTTGCTGTCGCGATTGCTCGAACTCAACGAAACGCAGGAAGGCGTGATGAACATCGCCTTCCGCGTGGCGGCCGACGAAAAAATGCCGGTGCTCGACCTCAAAGATCTGCGTGCGCTGATTAACTCGGTCGCCGAGCGGTCGAAAGAGCTCATGTCCAAGTACGGCAACGTCGCCACCACGTCGGTTGGCTCCATTCAGCGCCGCCTGCTGGTGCTGGAAGAGCAGGGCGCGGATCAGTTCTTTGGCGAGCCAGCGCTCGACATCATGGACTTCATGCGTGTCGCACCCGACGGGCGTGGCGTCATCAGCATTCTTGCCGCCGACAAGCTGATGGAAAAGCCGCGGCTCTATTCGACATTCCTGCTGTGGATGCTGACCAAGCTGTGGCAGACGCTGCCCGAGGCTGGCGACCTGCCAAAGCCCAAGCTCGTGTTCTTTTTCGACGAGGCGCATTTGCTGTTCAACGACGCGCCCAAGGCGCTGCTGGAACGCATCGAGCAGATCGCGCGGCTTATCCGTTCAAAGGGTGTCGGCGTTTATTTCGTCACGCAGAATCCCATGGACGTGCCAAACACGATTTCCGCCCAGCTCGGCAATCGCGTGCAGCATGCGCTGCGCGCGTTCACGCCCCAGGAGCAGAAAGCGGTCAAGGCCGCGGCCACCACCTTCCGCAAAAATCCCGCCCTCGATACCGAAAAAGTCATCATGGAAATGAAGACCGGCGAGGCGCTCGTCTCTATGCTTGAGAACAAGGGTGAACCGTCGATGGTTCAACGCACGCTCATCCGTCCGCCTGAAGGACGCATCGGTCCGGTTTCCGCCGCTGAGCGCCAGAGCGTTATCGAGTACAGCCCCGTATTCAACAAATACGAAGAAAAGCTCGATCGCGAAAGCGCCTACGAGATGCTCACCAAGCGCACCGAAACCGCCGCGCAGGAAGCGGGCGCCGCGGGCGGTGCCGGTGGCTGGGGCGATATCATCTTCGGTGGCGGTTCGAGTTCAACGCCGGGCACGAAGCGGCAGCCTGCCGGTATGGGCGAACTCATCGGCAAAGAACTGAAGCGCTCAATCTCGCGCACGGTCGCGACAACCATCAAGAATATTATTGTCGGCTCGATCAAAGGACGGCGCTGATTGCTCTGACGTTCGACGCGTGCCGAAAGATGTGCGCACAGTGAGCAAATAGTTGCTTGCGTTCAAGAGCTTGTGTTTTGATGCGCTGGCCGTTATTCCCTAGTGATTGAGGGGATACCGGTCGCTGGTTTGAGGGAGCCAGCCGACCACGGGGTTTATGACTAGCACCGGCGTATGACGGAGAAGCGACAGCGCAGGTCGCGCGTCTTCCCCAGTTGGTGACTGCGTAAACGGGGACCAGTGATGCTTGGCAGCCGGCGCACGACGCAAAGATCGCGACGCATAGCGCTCGGTGTGCGTACAGCCCACGTGTGCGCTCGATTTTTAACAGCCGTCCTTCTTATGACCACCTTAGTTCCGATGGTCGTGCCGTCAGCTTACGCTGGCGACAAATCGCGCGACGATAATCGCGAGGCTGCGCGCGAAATGGAGCGCGAACAACGGCGTCAGCAACGCGAAATGGAACGCGAGGCTGTCCAGCAGGCGCAAGAGCAGCAGCGCGAGCAGGCCAAGGTCGAACGCGAGCAGCGCCGCGAACAGGACCGCGAGCAGCAACGCTCACAACGAGAGCAGGAGCGCTCACAACGCGATCAAGAACGCGCGCAGCGAGACCAAGAACGCGCGCAGCGCGAGCAGGAACGCGCGCAGCGAGACCAAGAACACGCACAGCGCGAGCAGGAGCGCGCTGACAGAGAGCAGTCGCGCTCCGGTGTATCGACCAGTTCTTCGTCCACGACGCGGCCGTCCACCACGACGGGCGGTAATGGCTGGCAGAGTGGGAACCAGGGCAATGGCTCGACGGCTGGTCAGGCCGGCAACTCCAGTGGCCAAAGCGGCAATCAAGGCAGCGGGCAACCAAGCTCCAGCGGTACGGCGTTAGGCCAATCCAGCGGAGGTCAAGGCGCCGCCGCGGGGGGGCAAGTCACGAATTCTGGCGGCAACTCGCAAGGCGCTGGCTCAGGCGGTTCTACGACCAGCGGCAATACCACCACGACCCCAGCGAGTACATCGCCCGCGCCAAGCGAGGCTGCGCCGGTCAGTACCGCGCCGCCGGCGACCGTGGCGCAGTGGTGGCGCAACGTCACCGAGCCCAAAGCTGCCCCGGCGAAGCGCGAGCCTGCCGCACGCAATAAGCCGGCAAATGCCAAAGCGGCCGCTCGTGGGGCACCGGCAGCCGATCTCAGTTTTCCCGCGTTTGAACGCTCGGAAGTGCTTGCCGTCAATGCGACGCCGCAAACCCTGCAGCGCGCCGCGGCGCTGGGCTTTACCAATAAGGGCGCAACGCGCCTGGCGGCTTTCAAGTATAGCGTGACGAAGCTCCAGGCGCCGGCGAACATGAGCGCTGATGTGGCCGAGACGCTGCTCAATGAAAAAGTCCCTGACGCGAACGTCACGGTAAATCGCAAGTACCGGCTCTTTAAAACAGCAACGGGCGACGACGCTGGCGGGCGCGAGCTGCCAGCCGTCAGCGCTGGCGCTGGCGGTAGCGTTTCGTGCGGCATCGATCACTGCTTTGGCCGTGACATCGTCGGTTGGAAGCCAGCTTTGAAGTCGTGCGTCTCGCAAGGCTTGAAGATCGGCATCATCGATACGTCGGTCGACCTCAAGCACCCGGCCTTCGCGCGCAAGAAAATCGTCGTCGAACATCTGGCCGCGGGTGGCAAGCCCGGACCCGATTGGCACGGGACCGGGGTCACGGCTCTCCTTGCCGGCGATTCCGGCAGCGGCACGCCGGGGCTTATTCCCGATGCCAGCTTCTACGTCGCCGATGTGTTTTACGCCGATACCGACCGCCAGCCCGCGAGCGATACGCTCAGCATGTTGCGGGCCTTCGATTGGCTCGAAGCCAAAGACGTGAAGCTCGTCAATATGAGCCTTTCGGGGCCGCCCGACGTCCTGATCCGCCGGGCCATCGAACGGCTCTCTGCAAGAGGCGTTGTGTTCGTTGCAGCAGCCGGCAACGAAGGACCAGCCGCAGGACCGAGTTATCCGGCGGCCTATGACAAGGTTATCGCGGTCACGGCGGTCGGCCAAAATCTCAAGGGTTACCGGTATGCCAACCGGGGCGCTTACATCGACGTGGCAGCGCCTGGCGTCGCCATCTGGACGGCGCTGCCGGGCTCGAAGGAGGGTTACCATTCGGGCACGTCGTTTGCGGCGCCCTACGTGACGGCGGCGCTGGCGGCAATCTATGCGCAGCTCCCCGCCAATGCGCCGAGCGAAGTGTTGCAACACCTGCAGTACCGTGATCTAGGCGCGCCCGGCGCCGATCCTGTTTATGGGCAGGGTCTGCTCATTGCCCCGGCATCGTGTGCGGGAAGTGAGATCGCGGGCGCGAAACCCGCGCCCAACGCAGCCGCTGCGTCCAGCGGTCTCATCTCCACCGGCGCAGCGCGAACCAAGGTGGCACCGGCCTCCGGGGCCGTCGAGGTTCTTCCCTGGCTGACGAACAACTAACCGCCGCTTCCCCAAACCTAAGCCCGCGAAAGCAATTTCCTCTCCCGAAGTCACCCCGTGAAGGCCGGGGCCTGTCCGGGCATCGGTTGCAGTATCAAACGGCATTCTGGGCGATGCGTTCGCATGGCTCCGCCATGACGCCGGGATGATGAGTTCTGGGTGGGGGCGTTGACCTTGAGCAGCATCGCTTTTGCTGAGGCTCGGCTGTGAAGAGGTATGGCGAGGGAACGACGAAGCCCTCCTTCCACCTTATCCAGCGAGCGGGGTGCTGAAATAAAGGTCGAAGGAGAGCTTCTAGTTTCGGAAAGCGCCTACGCATAACGCGGGGCAGTCAGCGCTTCCCGTCACATTGTCTGGGTCTAATGACAAGCTGTGGGGGCCGTCAGTCAACGCCAGCCAATTTCAATATCTCACCGCGCGGGCTGCGCGACG
>JANNUW010000563.1:0-2454 GCA_031414095.1 Hyphomicrobium sp.
ATCTGCGTTGTCAGCGTGCGATAGCCGGGCGCTTCGACGAAGAAATGCACGTGCGCGGGTCGGTCGCCACGGCGTCCCAGTGCAACCATGAGCTTATCGCAAGCGCCTCCAGGAGGGCAGCTGTAGCCACGTGGCATTTTCGAATGGAACGTGTAGCGGCCATCATCGCCGAGCTTAATCCGCTTGCGATTGTTGAACGGTGTCTGTTCGCCAGTTGGGTCGAAATGTGAATAGAAGCCCTTTGAATTAGCGTGCCAGACGTGAAGCACCGCATTCTTGACGGGTGCGCCGTCAGGTCCGCTCACGACCCCGGTCATGCTGAGCGTATCGGTGTCGTCCGGATCACTAGACAGGTTGACGTCGCCTTCGACCAGGGGCGCGCCTTCGACGTAAAGGGGGCCCTCGATTGTGCGGGGCGTTCCACCCGTCCTGCCTGCTTCGGCATCCTTTGCATCCATGTGGAGGTCAAGAAAATGCTCAAGACCGACGCCGGGCACAATTAGCCCGAATTCTCCCGCGCCATCCTGCAGAAACTTCACCGTCTGCCAGAATTCACTTTCCGAAACATCGTGCCTCTCCATGATCGCCATGATCGCCGCCAGCAGGTCACGCGTAATAACTTTGAGGCGGACATTTCCTCCGCTCTCATTCACCCCACTCGCACGATCAAGCAGGCTCTGAACTGCCAAGCTCGTCAAAATATTTGTCATGCGAACTTCTCCCTGGCGAACCTAACTTTGCTCTGGCGGACGAGCGATGACAGAAGCTCGTCGGTCAGAAGGGCTGAGGGGGCGCTAAATATGTTCGTCTAACCGCAGTGAGGAAGTCAAGCGACGTCCGCAAAGTGAGGATGGGCAGTCGAGCCAACTCCTTGCTGGCTTGGTGGCTATGGGTCAACTGCACGCATCCGACTACTGTCCCGCCGACGGTCGGTCTACACCCATATAACAGCCACTCATGCGAACGATTGACGAACCGTGCGCGATACCCCTAGCTCCGGAAGTCAGCAGCCTCCCGCGCGAGCGGGTTCGTTCTATGGCCCTGACCGTCTTTCGCTCTCCGCCGCCGTCTTCGACCGCAGCTGGAGGCATCGCGTCAGCGTTTGACGAGTGTTTTAATCGTGCCCACTGTTGAGCCTAGACCGTCTGCGCTGGGTAGTTGCTGCCGATGCTGTTATTGACGGTGGGGCACTGGCTGACAGGAGATGATTTTCGCTTGTTCTACGAGCGCGCGCCCTAGCTGGGCAGCCTGAACCGCTTGTAAGCCATAGGGGATGTCGTCCTCAAAACGTACCAAGACCACCTGCTCGAACCGACCGCTGCCGACAGCAAACTCTCGCGGCATCTTCGTCGCAACTGCCCCATCAAACCGCGAAGTCACAGCGAAGTCCCCGAGAGTGCTCGACAAGCTACAAGCAGTCGCCGCCGTGATACTGACTGTGTGTAAGTTGCCCTTGGCGTCTGCGAATGTAATCTCAATCCGTTCTGTGTCCGCGGCGTTCTGAGTGCGTGTGATCGCCGCAGCGATGAATTTGTCGGTCATCTTTACCCCCCGCCATATCGGGGAAGCATAGTCACGGATTCGCCGCCGCGGCATTGGTGCCGCGCCACAGTAGACAATCAATTAACAGGTTCGTGCCTGTTTCGCCGCTGGGGGTTGCCTCAAAGGAGTTGTGCTCTAAATGGACTGCGCCGCACCGCGTCACTTATCTATGGCCGCTGCCTGCGCAATTGCGCACCTTGCCACAAAGCGGGTCGACCAGACCAGACTACATTGCTCCGAGAAGTCGCGAGAGCACCAGCGCTTGTTGATCGAAAGGCCGAAACCTAACAGCTCAACTGTCGACGTTGGCGCCCCCGCTTTAGCAGAAATTATCTCGTGCGGTTGCACCAGTCATCAACTTCCTGTTTTGCCTTATCCTTGGCGTAACCGTACTTCGCCTGAATTTTACCTTCCAACTGCTCGCGGTTGCCGTTGATTTGTGCAAGCTCGTCATCAGTGAGTTTGCCCCACTGCTGCTTGACCTTTCCTGAGAACTGCTTCCAGTCGCCTTTAACCGTATCCCAATTCATGGTTGGTCTCCCTTGACACCGACCGCGCGCGGGAACGCGTGAAGAAACCCGCGTTAACCAACACACGAAATGAGGGGAAGTTCCCCGCTTTCGCTTAATCACGGGCATCGTCCCATGATGGTGCCGGACGCACTCGGATCGACTCGATGCGCCGCTCTCGCCATTGGCGCTGTTAAAAAAACTCAATGATGGCGACGTAGTGAAGATCAGCATCACCTTTGCCAGTTCATCCACGCCAAAGATAATAAACAGCATGGGTAAAATCGCCAGTGGTGGGACTATCGAGATGAAGGTGGTCATCGGCAGCAACACACTGCGCGCACCACGATACAGCCCCATGTTCAAGCCTAAGAATAATCCGACCAAGGCCGCCGCGCCGACA
>JANNUW010000564.1:0-2314 GCA_031414095.1 Hyphomicrobium sp.
GGCGACTGGCGCATGATCAGGTTCCGTCGCCTAGCAACTCGCGCACCTTGGCGAGTAGTCGTCGCGGGCTGTACGGCTTGGTGATATAGGCATTACAACCGGCTGCCAGTGCCTTTGCTTCGTCGCCGCTGAGTGCATAGGACGTAACGGCGATGATCGGCGTTGCCTGCAACCCTTCAATCGCTCGAATCTGCCGCGTCGCCTCGTAGCCATCGAGCAATGGCAGTTGGATGTCCATCAAAATGAGATCGGGCCGCTCGCGTTCGGCGGCGGCCACGCCTTCCGCACCATTGATTGCTTCAACAAACTCGTACCCGGCAGATGTCAGCAGATCTCGCAAGATGGCGCGATTATCCTCCTGATCCTCGATAATCAGTATCTGTTTACTCATTTTGCGGTTGCTTTCTCGTTGACCCTGACGGGTAGCTCAATCTTGAACGTCGAGCCATTGCCGACAACGGATGAGACGGAAATTCGCCCGCCATGCATCTCTATGATGCGTCGCGAGATCGCCAAACCAAGTCCAGTGCCGCCCTTCACTTTGGTATTCGAATTGTCGACCTGAAAGAATTCTTCGAAGATCCGCGCCTGTTCCGAAGCAGCAATCCCTGGACCAGTATCGGACACTGAAACGACAAAGCAATCATCGCCCGCGACGGCCGAGATGCGGATCTCGCCCGCGTCAGTAAACTTAATGGCGTTGCCAAGAAGATTGAGCAGCACTTGCGAAATACGGCGCTCGTCACCGCGCGCCACCGGTAGTGTCGCTGCTATATCAAGCTTGATCGGCAGTTTCTTCGCGGCGGCAAGCGGCTCTGTCGCGGCGACGACGGTCTTGACCACTTCCTGCATCGAGTAGTCACCAATGCCCAGTTCCAATTGGCCTGCTTCAATTTTCTACAGATCAAGCACGTCGTTGATCAGCCCCAGAAGATGCCGACCATTTGATTGTACCCGATCGAGCACGCTTGCGATCTTGGGGCTCACCGCACCATAGATGCCATCCTGAATCAGTTCGGTGTAGCCCAGCACCGCGTTAAGCGGCGTGCGCAATTCATGGCTCATGTTGGCGAGGAACTGCGACTTGTGGCGACTGGCGATTGCCAACTGCTCGCCCTTGTCCTCGATCTCGCGAAACAGGCGCGCATTCTGGATTGCGAGCGTAGACTGGCTCGCAAAAGTTTTCAGCAGCGACACGGTCGCCTGATCGAACGGGCCTGATTGCCGACGCTGCATGACGAGAACGCCGAACGCACGTGTGCCACGCACCAAGGGCACAAACAGGGCCGACTTGAAACCCGCTGCAGCAGCGAGCCGACGCAATGCATTGTCGGGCCCTAATTCGATGTCCGCCACTTGCAACGCATCGCGAGTTTGAATGGCTTTGCCCATCATTGTTCCTTCAGCCTTGAGTGTCAGGCCGCGAACCTCATGTTCGAGTTTCGGATCTAGCCCGGACGCATGCCACAAGCGCAATGTCTGATCACTCTCTTTATAGCGGAATATAGTGCACCCTTCCGCCGAGCCGAGATCGCTGGCCTTGGTAACGACGGTCTCGAGCACTTCCTCAAGGTCGAGCGTAGAACTCACCGCACGACCAACTTCGCCCAGAGCCTCCAGCTCGCCGACCGAACGTGCCAGTTCGCGGGTGCGCGTCTGTACCTCATCGAACAGTTGAACATTGTTAATAGCGATCACGGCCTGGTCGGCAAAACTCGTCACCAGTTCGATCTGCCTCGCGCTGAACGGTGCGACCGCGGTTCGCGCCAAAATCATCACGCCAATCAATACGCTTTCGCGCAACAGCGGTACGCCGAGAACCGTTCGCTGTTTGCCTACGGACTGCCATCTCAGATTCTCGAATTCTGGATCGGCAAGCACATCTGGAACGTGTATCGTCTGTCGCTCAAGCGCGACGCGGCCCGTGATCGACCCTCTGTTGACGGCCACCGGATGCCGCGCCAGATATCGGAGGTGCTCCGCCTCCATTTGATTGCCAGCCACCAGATGGCACCTGTCGCCATCGGCTTTGGCGATGAACGCATACTCGGCCGCGCACAGCCTAGCAGCGGTTAGAACGATCGCGTCGAGCACTGGTTGAATTTGCGACGGTGAGCGGCTGATGACACCGAGGACGTCACTGGTCGCGGTCTGGTATTCCAAGGCCTCGGTCACTTCTCGGGTACGCTCTGCGACCGTCTGCTCAAGACCAGCATAATATAGCTTCAGCCGTGCCCCCATCTCATTGAAGCCGTCTGCAAGTTTCTCGACCTCGTCGCCAGTCTTGACGTTCAGGCGATGATCGAGATCACCG
>JANNUW010000565.1:0-7229 GCA_031414095.1 Hyphomicrobium sp.
GTGCTGGTTCGTCATTTCGAAAAAATCGCGTTGAGCGAGGGCGCGGCAGCCGAGGCGGATGCGCTGGCCATGATCGCACGCGCGGCCGAGGGTTCGGTGCGCGATGGCCTATCGATTCTTGATCAAGCCATTGCCATGGGAGCCTCTGGAACTGACCCTTCGGGTGGCAGCGCCGTCTCCGCGGCAACGGTGCGCGCCATGCTCGGGCTAGCCGACCGCGGCCGCATTTTCGATTTGCTGGAAGTCATTTTCAGCGGCACTCCGGCCGACGCGCTCAATGCCTTTTCAGGGCTTTATCGCGACGGTGCCGATCCCGTTCAAGTGCTGAGCGAACTGGCCGAAACCGTGCATCTCGTAACGCGCATCAGGGCGGCGGGATCTGAGGCCGGCGGCGAGGCGCTGCCTGCCGAAGACAAGCGGCGCGCTGCCAAGTTGGCGTCTGAACTCTCGGTGCCGTTGCTGGCGCGGGTTTGGCAAATGCTGCTGAAGGGCATCGAGGAGACCACCAAGGCGCCCGATCCCGTAGCGAGTGCCGAGATGGTTCTGATCCGCTTGGCCTATACGGCTGATCTGCCGTCGCCAGATGAAATCATCAAAGCGATGGGCGGCGAGAGCGTCGGCGTGCGTATTCCATCGGCGGCACCCGCGCCTTCCGACAAACGGCAGTCAGTGAGCTCAGCTTCATCGCCCGCGCCGCAACCCGACAAGCCCGGCGTGCATCCGCCGTGGGAGAGCGCTAGTCTTCCAGTCACCAAGCCGGCGCCAGTTGCGCCGCCACCCGCACTGCCGGATGCGCCGGCCTCGGCCAGCGATGAGGAAGCCTTCAATTCCCTCGTCGGGAACGCCGGCTCTGACGACTTTGCAGAGCCATTGATCGAGGGTCTTGACGGCGACGACGAGATCGCCCCGGCCGCGACCGCAACGCTTCGCCCCTTGCGCAGCTTTGCCGATGTCGTGGCGCTGGTGGGCGAGCGCCGCGACGTGCGCCTTAAAATTCAGCTGGAGGAGCAGGTCAGCCTCGTTAAGTTTGACGCCGCGACCGGCGCCATCGATTTGTTCTTGCTATCGGGTGCGCCCGGCGAAATCGCCAACGAGTTGCGCGAGAAGCTAAACGCGTGGACCGGGCGTCGCTGGGTTGTCATGCTGTCCAAGGTGCGCGGCGAACCCACACTGGGCGATGTGCGGCGCGAGCGCGAGGCCCAAGAACTTGCGGCCATCAGGGCCCATCCCGCGGTCGCCGCGATCTTCGAGCAGTTCCCCGACGCCAAGATCGCCGATATCCGCATCATCGACAAGATCCGCGACGACGAAGCGAGCACAGGCTGACGCGTCTGCCTGCTCATCTGCGCGATTTTGGCGGAGCTTTCGACATGGCCTCGAGTGCTTTGGCCGAGCTTGCGAGTTCTGCGGTGAGCCAAACCCGGAACGCGCTCGCCGCCTTCTTCTCTTTTGTGTTGATCCCCCGCACCAGGTAATACGCGTATTCCCGCACGGCGATGTTGAACGGGCGCACCAGCTTTTTTGCCAGCAAAGCATCGCCCGCCATAATCTCATCGGCGAGCGCAAAGCCCTGCCCGGCTTCGGCCGCTGCGAGCGTCAGGTGCCCTTTAAGCGTTGGGCCCGATGCGGTGACGCGATCGGCCACTCCCGCGGCTTTGAGCCAATCGCACCAAGGCTGCTTGGTATCTTCTTGCAACAAGGTCACGCGGCCAAGATCGCGCGGCGAAACGATTGCGTTGGCACTTAAAAATGCAGGGCTGCACACGGGCGCAAAGCTACAATCAGCGAGCCGCAACGCGTCGACATCTTTCCATTTCCCTTGGCCGTAGCGGATGCCGATGTCGGCTTCGTTCTTTGCAAAATCGACGAGCCTGTCGGTTGGGTCGAGGACGAGTTCGACGTCGGGGTGCTGCGCCGTGAAGCGTCCGAGGCGGGGCACGAGCCAGAGCGCGGCGAACGGCACTTCTGAACTGATGACGAGCTGATTGCGCGAGCGGGGCGTTGCAAACCGGCTCGTCGCTTGCGCGATGATATCGAAAGCAGGCGTCAGTTCGCCGGCATACACCGCACCAACTTCGGTCAGCGCGACGCCACGGCCAGTGCGATGAAAAAGCTTGGCACTCAGCCATGCCTCGAGTTCGCGAATATGTCGGCTGATGGCGGCGTGCGTGACGTTGAGTTCGGCGGCGGCAAGCGAGAAACTCGACAACCTTGCGGCGCTTTCAAAGGCTCTGAGAGCGTTGAGAGAAGGAAGCCTGCGTGCCATGGCGCACATAACGAAAAGTTACATCACCTGTAAAGCAATGCGGTTTGTCATAAGTCCGCGCGGCTCGCATCATGAGCACTCAAGTTACGCAGGAGATTAATCATGATGCTCGTCATTGCAGCCCTCATCGAAATCATCGAAGGCGTTTTGTTTGGCCGGACAAAGCCGGGTGGCCGGAGCGACGCTGATCCCGGTGACCAAGCAGAATTCATTGATCGCCAGCGCTGCGCGCGCTAACCGTTGTTGGCCAGCGGCGAGCGCGGCCAAGCGTTCGCGCCAACAAGGATATGGTCTCGTATGAAAGATATTATGGGTATGATGAAGCAGGTAGGCCAATTGCAGGCCCGCATGCAGCAAGCGCAGGAAGAATTGGGCGCGCTCGAAGTCGAAGGCCAATCGGGCGCCGGCCTCGTCAAGGTGCAATTGAACGGCAAGGGCGATATGCGCGGCGTCACCATCGACCCCTCGCTGATGCAACCGGGCGAAGCGGAAATTCTCGAAGATCTCATTCTGGCGGCCTGTCAGGACGCAAAGTCCAAGGCGGATAGCGCCTTGCAAGAAAAAATGGCGGATGTGACGGGCGGGCTGCCGTTACCGCCGGGCATGAAGCTGTTTTGATCGACAGAAGGGGATGGCTGTTCATGCAACTGCGGGCCTTCGTGTTTGCCATCGCGATCGGTCTCTCGGCTGCGATGGCTGCTGGCGAAGCGGCGGCCGGCAAGGCCAATGTTGCGGCCGGCAAGCTTTGCAGTTCGCAGAAGCTTGCGAAGCCCGAGGCTGTGGTTGCCTGCCTGGAAAAAGCGCTCCAAAAAGCTGAAGCAGACTTGGCGGCGTCGGTTCGTGGCGCGCGCGAGGCCCTCGCTGGCGGGGCGCTGAAGGGCGCAGATCTAAGCGAGACGAGCGCGCTCTTCGACGCCGCGCAGGGGCATTGGCTTGCCTTTCGCAATTCCGAGTGTGACGCGGCCGAGCGCTATGATAAAGCCCTGGGGGCGGGCGGTCCGCAAACGCGGATGGCCTGCATGATCAACGAAACGGTGCATCGGCAGAACACGATGCGGGGCCACTTTTCATCAGAGTGAGGGCGATGACCTCGACGGCGGTGCAGTCTCTTGATCGCGAACCCAATCGCGCCGCCGCTGTGCTTGCGGTTCTTTCCATCATTGCATGCCTAGCCGCAGTTCTGTTCTGGATGGGCCGCGCGCCCATCTGTAAATGCGACACCGTAAAGCTGTGGCACGGCGTGGTCTTCAGCGCTGAAAATTCACAGCATCTGACGGACTGGTACACGCCCTCGCATATCATTCACGGGTTTCTCTTTTACGCAGCGCTCCATTGGCTGATGCCGCGGTCTTCTTTTGCCGTGAAATTGCTCATTGCAACTGGCGTCGAGAGCGCGTGGGAGATTTTCGAGAACACCGATTTCACGATCGATCGCTACCGGACGGCAACCATCGCGCTCGACTATTATGGCGACTCGATCCTCAATTCGCTCAGCGATGCCGCAGCGATGGTGGCTGGCTTCGTGCTCGCCAGCCGGCTGCCTGTGATGGCAACCGTTGGACTTGCGATAGCGTTCGAACTTTTTACCGGTCTTGTCATTCGCGATAATCTCGCGCTCAACGTCATCATGCTGATCCATCCGATCGATGCGATCAAATCCTGGCAGGGCGGATAAATCACAATGGTCGATCTTTCCGGCCTGAGGGCAGGCCTCACAGGGGAGGCGAGCGTCGAGGTCGATGCCTCACGCACCGCGACTGCCGCCGGCAGTGGCACGGTCCCGGTGTTCGCCACGCCAATGATGGTGGCGTTGATGGAGGCCGCTGCCGTCGATTGCGTCGAGCGCCTTCTGCCGCCTGGATACCTGAGCCTCGGCACGCATATTGATGTTTCGCATACGGCCCCGACGCCGGTCGGGCTGAAGGTCACGGCAACGGCCATGCTGTTGAGCGCGGAAGGCCGCAAGCTGATGTTTGCCGTCGAAGCGCGCGACTCACACGAGGTCATCGGGAGGGGCACGCACGCGCGCATGATCGTCGATAGTCCGCGCTTTAACGCGCGCCTTGCCGCAAAAAGGCAGGCACCATAAGCGGAAAGTCTGTGCACAGCAGTGCTGCGGAGTTCCGTTGCCCCGTAAACTTCGCTCGATTCCCTCCCCATTGCCACAAAGACTTGTTAAACAGGGACACAGATTCGGGGGAGACACCAGACATGCGATCGCTTCGGCACGGATTGGTTTTGGCTGCAATGTTGGCCTTGGTGCCCGGCGCGGATGCTGGCCAGGACGCCAAAAAGGCGGCCGTAGCCGGACCTCCGGCACCTCCCGCACAGGTTTGCGCAAATCCAAACGCCATCGGTGTGTCGCGCACCGTTGAGATCGATACCAAGGGCGGTCCGGGCTTCGGCTTTGAACAATACAAAGCTTATGACTTCCTGGAGGCAAAGGAAGTCGTTTTGACATTCGACGACGGGCCGCAGGTCAACTCGACCAAAGCCGTTCTCGACGGGCTCGCTGCACATTGCGCCAAGGCGACCTTCTTCTCGATAGGCAAGATGGCGGTCGGGTTGCCAGAGATTATACGCGAAGTCGCCAAGGCGGGTCACACCATAGGCAGCCATACGTGGTCGCATGCCGACCTGCGAAAAAAGAAAGACGAAAAAGAGGCTGAGAGCGAAATCGAGCGCGGCTTGAGCGGCGTGCATCGCGCCGTGGGCGCACCCATCGCGCCGTTCTTCCGCTTCCCGTTCCTGCTCGACAGCCCTGCCATGCTCAAGCATTTGGCGGATCGCAACATCGCGGTCTTTTCGATGGATGTCGACAGCTTCGACTTCAAGAACCGCGATCCCAACGCGCTCGTCAAGGTGATCATGGACAAGCTCGAGAAGAAGGGCAAAGGCATCGTCCTGATGCACGATATTCATGCGCAGACCGGCAAGGCCGTGCCGATCTTGCTCGATCAGCTGAAGGCTGCCGGCTACAAGCTGGTGCACATTAAGCCGGCGGCCCCGGCCGAGACTTTGCCGGAATATGACGCGCTGATTGAAAAAGACGTGAAGGGGTTGCCCGCCGCCGGTTCCGAGCGGCCGATGAACAGCGTCGTGCGCACGGTCCCGAGCGCGCCATAACCCGCCGCGATCGTCAAAATCCTTGCCTTGTGGCTGGCGACGGGCTCCAATGACAGCCGCGAGGAGACCCTTGAATGGTGTGCGCCGTTACGAAAACTAGAGTAAAAAAGTGCGCCGCGCGGTTGGCGTTGCTGGTCGCGATAAGTTGCAGCGTTGCGCCCGCCTCGACGGCATGGGCCGCGGTCTGTCCAGCCGAGCAGTTCGGGGCCGCTGTCGACCACTCAGGTGCCGCGCTGCGCGCGTTCAATGCCGACGCGCAGCCCAAACTCAACGAGCGCATCAAAGATCTAAAAATTAAGAAAGCTTGGCCAGACGAGGGCTATCAGGAAGCGGCGTACAACTATTTGCAGGACGCGCGCATGGCGCAGTTCGATGCGCACTCAAACGATCTACTGGGCAAAATCGACAGCTTAGGCCGACAGGGCGAAAAGGGCGGAGCCGACTGTGCCGCACTCGACGAATTAAAGGCGGCCGGCAGCGAACTGCTCGGCGTCATGAAGGCAAAGTCGGCCTATCTTCTGGAACGCATCGACGCTGAACTCGGCACCACCGTTGCCGCGGCACCACTAGTACCAGCTCCGGCCAAGCCTGCCGCAAAGACCGACGCTCCGGCCCCTAAAACCAAGAGCGCAGATCCGCCAGGCTGGTCGTCGAAGACGACGGGACTGGAGTCGCCCGCTGAAAGCGCGCCGAACCTGCGCGATCCCCCTGCTGCGGACGCCTATGTTGCGCCGCCGTTGCCGCCCGCTGACTTTAGTGCGGACGAAGGCGGCTATTCGATCGAAGAAATTCGCGACGCCACGCGCGGCTTTTTTGGCACCATTTCGACCAACCTCGCGACGGTGCTCGAGCATACGTTCAGCATCGCCGGGCGGCCGACGGGCTATGTGCTCGGCCAGGAAGGCGGCGGGGCGTTTCTCGCCGGTCTGCGCTATGGCGACGGTATCCTCTACATGCGCGCGGGCGGCTCGCAGAAGGTTTATTGGCACGGACCGACAATCGGCGCTGACATAGGGGCCGCGGGCTCGCGCACGTTGTTTCTCATCTACAAACTGCAAGATCCGGCCGACATATATCGCAGTTTCACAGGGCTTGACGGCTCGGCCTATTTTGTTGGTGGCATTGGGGTGACGCTGATGAAGGGTGGCAAAGTCATCATGGCACCCATTCGCTCCGGCCTTGGTATTCGGCTGGGCGCCAACATCGGTTACATCCGCTTCACCGGCCAGCCGACCTGGAATCCGTTTTGAAGTTTGAGTTCGATCAGCGATTTTAAATGGAGGGTTTGACATGGTAAACGCGAACAAGGTCCTTGTGGCAGCGGCCATCTTATTTGGCGCAGGCGCTTTCAGCGCTGAGGCGCAGACCTGCCGTCAGGCTGGCGGTTTGTCCCAAATGCCGACCAAGGCGCTGGCCGAATTCATGGCCGAAGCGGCGCTCAAGAACGCCATTGCCGCGCACGGTTGGACGGCCGCGGGTCCAATTACGATGAAGTGCACGGACGATACCTTGACGACCACCTGCACCGCGCGCCGCCGCGCCTGCAACTGATCTCAAAGCGCGACGCAGGTGTTGGGGACAGGGCGCAGATATTCGAGCAATCGGCAGCTGCGAGTTTAGAGCTACTTATTTAGCACCTGCATTCCCGGCCAAGCGCGCGGTGAGCGCACATTGAGCCGGGATTGCTTATTGCCTGGACGTGATGCCGGACCGGCGCGTCTCGCTTCCGCTCGACGCCCGTCCGGGAACGCATGTGTGTTGTGAGATTTCAGGTCGCGTCCGCGGTCAACGTTCGACGGCGGCGCTTTCTCGATAGATCCCGTCGCGTCTCCACCTA
>JANNUW010000566.1:0-1044 GCA_031414095.1 Hyphomicrobium sp.
GTCATTGCGAGTTCGGTGGGAAGTCAACACCATCGCGGCTATACTGTCACTGGCGAGGCTGCCAACATCGCAGCGCGGCTACTGGAGAAAGCCACCAGCGGAGAAACGCTGGTTTCCGACGCGGTCTATATGGCGACAAACCATGTCCTCTCATATGAACCCTTGGGGCCACTGGCGCTAAAAGGAGTTGGACATCCCGTCGAGGCCTGGCGACTGACAGGTGCGAGAAGCTCAGCACCGGAAGCTAGTGTCCTGGTTGGACGTCGATCCGAGCTTGGACAGTTCCGCGCCCTCCTGGACGCCTGCGTCAATGGCCTTTCTGGCACCGCGCTACTGATCCGCGGTGAAGCCGGGATCGGCAAGACGCGGCTGATGGATGAGTTGCAGTTCATCGCCGCGGCGGCCGGCATGTCATGCACCGCCGGATTCGTCCTCGACTTCGGCACCGAACGAGGTCATGGCGCTGTGCGCACGGTGGTTGCCGGACTTTTAGAACTTGGCTCTAAAGCGACGTCAGATGCCGCCGAACGAGCCATCGAAAACGTTGTGCGAGAAGGAAGGCTGCAAGTCGATGACGCGCTCTATCTGCGCGATCTCCTTGAGATGTCCCAGCCCGAGACCACGCGAAAGCAATATGAGGCGATGGACGCAGCCGCACGCGCCAACGGCAAGGAGCGCGTGGTCGCCGCTCTAACAAAGGCTTCGGCGGACAATCGGCCGCTTCTGGTAACGATCGAAGACGTGCATTGGGCGGATCCAGAGACGCTTAGCCTTCTTGCCGCCATCACACGCGCTACCGCGACGAGCCGGACAGTCCTCGTCATGACCTCTCGCATCGACGGCGATCCGCTCGGTCCGCATTGGCGCAGCACGGCTAGCAGTGGAACTCTGATCACCGTTGACCTTTCTCCCCTATCACCTGCCGACTCGCAATCGATCGCGCGACGCATCATCGACGTCGGCACATTCGCCGATAAGTGCGTCGAGCGCGCCGGCGGCAATCCGTTGTTCCTGGAGCAATTGCTAAGGGGCGCCCGCGATTTG
>JANNUW010000567.1:0-5675 GCA_031414095.1 Hyphomicrobium sp.
TTGAACTCGCCTTCCGCTTCCTAGAAAACCCTCATGAACTCTGGGCTTCCGAGCAGTTGGACAACAAGCGTTTGGTGCTGAAATTGACCTTCGCAGACCGTCTGGCCTACTGCCGGAATTCAGGATTTAGAACCCCGAAAACCACCTTACCCTTCAAGGCCTTAGAGGGTCTGCGGGTTGGCAATAGCGAACTGGCGGAGAGAGTGGGATTCGAACCCACGGTAGGCTTGCACCTACACACGCGTTCCAGGCGTGCGCCTTAAACCACTCGGCCATCTCTCCGGTTTACCCCTCGGGCGGCGCACTATAGCCAGAAGGCCTCCGAGCGCAACCAGCTAACGCGGGATTGGGCGCGCTGAGTTACAGTGCGCCTCAGCGGCCGTCCTCTTGTCATACCTTCACGGCATGCGTAGGTGCTAGGATGAGTCTGATCGTTAGGCCTCTTGGGGGTTGCAAATGGCCGCACTGCGCTTTTTGAGTGCTCTGCTTTTTCTGATTGCGCTCGTGGCGCTCGCCGCGGATGCAACTCCACTCGTAACGGGGCAGACCGGTTTTTACGCCGCTTCTGTGCAGGAACGCTGGGCCGAGCTGGCGCCTGCCGTATTAGCAGGCGCGCAACAGTCGTTCACCGACAATGGCCTTTCGGGGCTGTGGCAAGGGCTCGTCGCACCGGTCTTGTCGCTGCCCGCCTTTATTCTGTTTGGAGGGCTTGCGATCTTGCTTGGCTATGCTGGCCGCCGTAAGCGGCGCATCAACGTCTTCATCAACTAGATGATGATCAGGGGTTCTTCTTCTGCGGCTTGGCGGGCGTCGTGGTCTTTGCAGACGCGGCTGCCGGCTCGCTGAACGCCGCCTGATTGGATAAACGCTCTTCCGACAAATCATCGGCGATCCCGACCGCAATCAGAATGACGAGCACGCCGATAAGCGCCAGCACAAAGTTGCGATGGCTGCGATTGAGCGCGTCAAGAACTTTCTCGTCGACCATGCTGGCTGCATCGGCCTCGGCTTCGGTCGTCTTCACGCCCATCATTTTCGCGCGCATCGAGCGCCGCACGTTGCCGCGATCGATCAACGGCAGGCGGGCGCGATCGGCAATCTGCTTGGCGATGGCAGGATAGGGAAACGCAGGATCGACATTGGCTTCGCTGACGTAGCCCAAGGGCACGTTGGCACCGTCCTTGGTGACGAGTCGCGCACCTTTCAGAAGCACCGGGATCATCGCCCCGCCGTAGATTTCGCGCCGGGTTTCGACGCTGTGAATTTGGTCGTAGGGAATTTCGTGCGTTTTGTAACGCAGCATCGGCGTCGGGCCGCGACCGGCCGGCAAAGTCATGCGCACCTTATCGGGGTGCAGCTCGACGCGGGCGCGCAGCGAGAAGATCAGTTCGACTAAGACCAGGAACATCAGCGTGGCAAATGCCACGGCTAAGATCAGAAAGCCCCAGCTGTCCATCATGAGGCCATGCTGGATGCGGGTGTAGATCATCGCCGGAATGCTGATGAAGAACGGCAGCAAAATCAGAAAAATAAATGAGAAAACGGTTTTACGCCCGCCGCTCGCGCCATAGACTGTTCGCTCGACGGGGCCGTCGGCAACACGCAACGGGATGGCTTGGGGCGCGGCGGGTGCAGTAGTGTCAGCCATGTCGCTTCTCCGAAGTCGTCGACGGTCGAGCATCTGAATGCCAGCGCTGCCCAACTGGTAGACTACATGCTGCTCCCGCAATCGTGAAGGGCGTCTGTTAAAACTCATCCGGGCGCGCCGCCGTATTTGCCCTCACGAGCGTTGTTCAGGCCAGTGAGAGCAATGATTTGGAGTACGAAAGATGTTTTTGACCCGAAAAAAAGCGGAGATGCCCACGGCCGACACGGCGCTCAAGGGCCGCGCCCAGCCGGTCCCCACGGCCGCCCATCACGCGGTCACGGGCAATCCGCTCGCTGGCCCTTATCCGTCCGGCCTTGAACAGGTGCTGTTCGGCATGGGCTGTTTCTGGGGCGCGGAGCGCAAGTTCTGGCAGCAGGGGGCCGGGATCTGGATCACGGCGGCTGGCTACGCTGGCGGGCTGACGCCCAATCCCACCTATGAAGAGGTCTGCACGGGCCAGACCGGGCACAACGAAGTCGTGCTCGTCGTCTACGACCCGGCGGTCATGCCATTCGAAAAGCTTGTCGCCACTTTCTGGGAGAGCCACGACCCGACGCAGGGACAGCGCCAAGGCAACGACGTTGGCACGCAATACCGGTCGGGCATCTACTGCAAGACGCCCGCACAGTTGGAGGTGGCGCAGGCATCTTTGGCGGCCTATGGCGCGAAAATAAAAGCGCACGGATTTGGGCTGATCACGACGGAAGTCATGCTGGCGCCACCGTTTTTTTTCGCGGACGCCTATCACCAGCAGTACCTGGAGAAAATCCCCAGCGGCTACTGCGGCCTGCGCGGCACAGGCGTTGCCTGCGCCGGTTGAGAAGGGAGCGGTTCGCTGGCTACGGGGTACTCAAAACCGTCGTATGAGCCGCTTTCAGTTTTTTTTTGGCCTTGGCCTTAGCCAGAACCGCGGCCGCTTTGGCGCTTTTTTCGGCGGCGGCCTGCGCCTGTGCGGCTGCGATTTCCGCAATCGCCTTATGGCCAGGACCATCCTTGGCTTCGCCCGCTGTCAGAACCGTGCGGCATTCCATGGGCATCTGCGCGAGGTTCATTTCTGCAGACGGTTGAGCTGGGACTGGAGCGGGCGCTGGTACAGGGGCTGGCTTGGGCGGCGTCGAGACAAGTTTTATCCAATCGTCGACTTCCTTGCCACAGCCGTCACTATCCACCGGCGGCGACTTCTGCCGCTCGCATGTGGGCGATCCCGCTGGGCAACCCATGCGGATGTGGAAATGATAGTTATGCAGCCACAGGGGTCTGACCTTTAAGAGCCAAGCCCGGTCCGTGCCGGCCGCCTTGCACAGTTCCTTCTTGATGGCGGGATGCACGAAAACGCGCTCGACTTCCGGGTAGCTGGCCGCGCGCTTGACGAGACGCACGAAGCCTTCGTTCCAATTGGCGGCGATGACTTCGGTGCCGTTGTCGGCCGCGAGCAGCAGCGGTTCCGTGGTCTCGCGTTCGGCGCGCGACAGGACATTGGCCGGCTTTGGCTTGAACCAGATGTCGGCGTCGAGACCGAGCTGGTGGCTCTTGTGACCCGTCAGCATGGGCCCGCCGCGCGGCTGCGAAATATCGCCCACAAGCAGCCCCGGCCAGTTCTCTTTGGTCTGCATTTCATTTGCGAAGCGTTCGACGAGTGAGATCAGCTTGGGGTGACCCCAATTGCGATTGCGCGACAGGCGCATGGCCTGCCAAGCGGGCCCGTCGACGGCCAAAGCCTTCGCACCCGCCACGCAGCCCTTGGCGTAACCGCCGACCGCTTGAGGGGGCAGGGCGGCCGCCGTCTTGGCAGCCCCGAACAATTTCTTGGCTGGCGTCAAAACGATTTTAGGCGCGAGCGCGACTTCGGGCTTAGTCGTCGCCGGCGGCGGCTCCACGCTGCCCGTGGTCGCGGGCTGAACTGCGGTCGCTGTCGTGGGCGCAAGTTTGGCTGGTGTGGCGGGAGAGCCTTTATTCGCTGCAGGGGGGATGGCTGCTGTTTGAGCCTTAGCAAGAGCTTTGGCCGATGCCGCCGCGGCTTTGGCCTCTTCGGCGGCTGCCCGCGCGGCTTTGGCCGCCCGCGCTGCGAACGATGCCGGGCCTTCGTTGCCGGCTGCTACGCGCTCGGCTTTGCCGGAACTGTCAGCGCTCTGCGCACGAGTCTCAGGCATCGCCAACGCGGCGACCAATATAGCCACGGCCAAGCGCCCGCCTAAACTCAATGCTGCCCCCGAAACCCGCATTTGTGCTCCCATGGAAGAGGACTTAAACCACGATCACAGACCGCGGCCATGGCAAAAATGCGGCTCGCCGCGCCGTGGGCAAAAAACGCCGGTCGTCTTCGCCGGGAAAAAGCGCATAACCGGCGCGTCCAACACGCAGAAATATATGATCGAATTCATCTCGCTCGGGCCGCTTCCTGCACGCGATCACGTCTTACTCGCGCATGGCGCAGGCGCGCCCATGGATAGCCCGTTCATGACGGCCATAGCCGAGAGTTTGGCGGCTCGGGGTCTGTGCGTGCACCGATTCGAATTCCCTTACATGGCCGGGCGGCGATCAAGCGGACCGCGCAAGCCCCCGCCCCGGGCCGAAGTTCTGATGCCCTTTTTCCAAAGCGTGATCGAGAGGTGGACCGCGGACGCGCCGCCGGACGCCAGGCTTGCAATCGGCGGTAAATCGCTCGGCGGCCGTGTGGCTAGCCTCATTGCCGATGACATGCAAGCGGGTGGAACAATCGCAAGGCTGGTGTGCTTTGGCTATCCGTTTCATCCCCCCGGTCAGCCCGAAAAATTGCGCACGGCGCATTTGCGCGACCTGAAGTGCCCGGCGCTTTTTGTGCAGGGCACGCAAGACCCGATCGGCACCCGCGCGGAAGTGGCCGTCTACGGCTTGTCAGATCGGATACAGTTCCATTGGGTCGATGGCGGCAATCACGACTTGAAGCCACCGGCGCGCGGCGGGCGCACGCTCGCGCAGGAGCTCGACGCCGCCGCTGATGCCGTTGTTACCTTCGTGCGCGGTGAAATTTAAATATTCCGATGACGGGCGCGGGCGCCGCGGTCGAGGGCTACACGCGTCAACGCGTCGAGTTCGAGTTCTGCCGCCAGCAAATCGAGGAAGCGGCGCTCTTCAGCCTCGATGTGGAGATCGGCGGCGGCCACCTCGGCGCACAGAACGTAAGCCGTTTCGCGCAACTGTTCAGGCAAACTGGCATTGATCAGCGCCAACACGCGATCGAGCCCGCCAGCCTCGCGTAAAATCTTGCCGCAGTCCTGAGCTTCTCGCACCAGCCAATCGTGCTCATAGGTCGAAAATACGGGGAGCTGTTTGACGATCGAGCCCATGCGTTGCAGCTCTTCGTCGCTGATGGTCTTATCAACAGCCGAGGTGGTGATCATCGCGTAGATGAGAGCCGCTTGGGGCGACAAAAGCGAACTGTCGGCTGGCATTCGTACGGTGTCCTCGCTCTGAAAAACCTAGGGGACCGCCCCTGCTGGCTCTAGCTTACCAGTTGTCATAGGGCCAAGGCTTATCTTCTTTCTTTCGCGCAGGAGCTTTTTTTGCGGTCGAGCTGTTCGCCGTTTCTGCTGGCCGGGACTTCTTGACGCTCACGGCCTTCGAGCGCTCGACAGGGACCTTGCGGAGTGCGGTCGAGGCCGCCTTGGTGTCAGGGTCGCTCGGACGCGTCTGCGAAACCGCATGCGCCTCGATGCTGCCGGTTTCGTGGGGTGCGGCTCCTCCGATGGCGAGGCGGCTTGCTTCGGTGGCGGTTGCCGCGGTCTGATTTGGGGCGGCCGTCGCCGATGGAGCGACCGTCGCGCCCATGCGCTCGTCGGCCTTGCGGTCGAGTTCATCGACGATCTGTTCCAGCGCCTGGCGCTTCTGGCCCTCTTTCTCAAGCTCCCCACGCAAGGCCTCGGCGGCTACCACCAGCTGACCACGCGCACTGCGTTCCTTCAGCAGTTCGCTTTCGAGATGGGTCAGCGCGGCTTTGCTGGCGTTGAGGTCGGCTTCCAGCTTAGCAGTTTTGGCGGCGGCACTTTCG
>JANNUW010000568.1:0-13259 GCA_031414095.1 Hyphomicrobium sp.
ATCGGGCTCGGCGGCTGCTTTGCCGATCCCAAGAGGAAGTCTGCCCGCAAGGCGGCAAAATTAGCCCCGAGACCCCAGCCGGAGTTGGCCAACGGCACCTCGGGGCCCGTGTTCGACGGGCCGTTCGGTCCCTACGCAACAAGCGTTGAACTGCAGTATCGGTAACGGTTCGACCGCGGCAATTTGAGGTTTTCGACTCAAGCTTTAGGCTGCCTGCGACGCGCGCTTGAGCGCGCCGGCCTGCCGCTCGAAGCTCAACCCCAACGCCTCAATCGAATGGGCTATGAGGTCCGTTTTCGCATCCCAACTTTCCGCACGCACCCGCTCGCGGCTCGCGGCCGCATCGTAGGGCTGATCGAGCGCATGCCTGATTTGGGCCGCAAACTCGACAGGGCCGCGGGCCGTGCGCACGAGATCGCGATAGCCATCGAGCGCTTCGAAGTCGGTCGTCACGACGGGGCGGCCGACGGCCAAGTATTCTTTGAGCTTGATCGGGTTGCAGGCTTTTATCCAATCGCTCGAATTCCACGGCATAATCAACACGTCCATGCTCGCCATGTAGCCAGCGATATCGTCGTAGGGCTTGCGGCCGAGGAAGCGCACATTGGGCAGCGGGCACCAGCCGTCGGGAAGCGAGCTGCCGCCAATCAGCACGAACTCGACATCGGGCAGTTGAGCAGCGGTTGCGGTGAAAAGCTCAGGATCGAAGGTATGCGCATCGAGACCGCCGATGAAGCCCGCGCGCGGCCGGCGCACGCCGTCGAGATCGGCCAAGCCATCCCCGCGCCCGCACCCGGCCGCGACGAACGTATCGAAATCAACGCCGTGCGTCACCACGAGCTGGCGGCGCACCTCGTTGCGCTCCTGCGCGGCCAGATGTTCGGCCGAGTAGATCGTTAGATCCGCATTTGATTTGAGTGTCGCGATCTGCCGCTCGAGAAGTGCAGGATCGCCTTCGGGGAACGCCTCGAAGCGGTCGGTGCGCTGCAGAACGATGGCCGCAGGATTGAGCTCGCTCATCACGGCCGCGCCGGCTGGGCAATGCACCCACAGCAGCGGGTTGCGAATTCCGGCGCGCCCGGCGGCGGCACGGATCTGGGGGGCCAGCGCCCAATTGGTCAGCTTGGCGCCGGTTTCGCCCGGCAGGACGGCCGGCGAAAAGACCCAAAAGTTATTCTCAACCCTTACGGCCCCGCGCGAGAGGCTGCGGAGCTTGCGCGTGATGCGCTGCGTGAAGACTTTCCTATCGGCCATGCCGGGCATACGCACGCCAATGGAGTTGACGAACAACACCGGCCAGCGCCGCGCCAGTCTGCGCATGATCTGGAAATCGAAGTGTCCGCGGTTGTGATACCACCAGTCTTCACCACCCATACAGATGATGCCGTCAAAAGTATCTGTGTCGCTGCCGTCGCGCATCGCATCCCGCCCCTTCAATCGCTTACGAGCAGTATCGGCGAGCCATGTTAATCTTTTGCTTATTATAGCGAACCGACACCCAGGCGATCATGGCAGCCGGGTTGCATTAACGCTGGATTAGGCGGGGCGCAGTAGGGTGCCACATCATTGGCCCCGCAACGCCGACAGGCTCAAGTTCATGTGTCCCGCGTCACGGATCGACGTCTCGATCCTCATCGTCAGCTACAATACGCGCGACATGACGCTCGAAGCCGTGTCGTCGGCGGTGCGCGAAACTGTGCGGTCTTCGTACGAAATCATCGCTGTCGACAACGCATCTCACGATGGATCGGCGGCAGCACTCGCCACACACGCCGCCAAGCCGCAGGTGATCGCACTCAACGAGAACATCGGCTTTGCCGCCGCCAACAATTTGGCCGCACGCCATGGCCGTGGCCGCTACATTCTGCTGCTCAATCCAGATACCGTGGTGCTCGACGGCGCCATCGACGCGCTCGTCGCGTTCGCCGATAGCAATCCCGGCGCAATAATCTGGGGCGGCCGCACGGTCTTTGCTGACGGCACGCTTAATCCGGCGTCATGCTGGGGCCGCATGACCGTCTGGAATCAGGTCTGCCGCGTCACCGGTTTGACAGCACTGTTCCCGGACCGCGAATTTTTCAACGGGGAAGCCTACGGCGGCTGGCCGCGCGACACGCAACGCGCAGTCGACATCGTGTCGGGCTGTTTCTTTCTCATCAGCCGGGATGCGTGGCAAACGCTAGGCGGCTTTGATCTGCATTTCTTCATGTACGGCGAAGAAGCCGATCTGTGCCTCAGAGCCAAAGAAATCGGTGCCACGCCGATGGTGACACCAGCGGCCACCATCATTCACTATGGCGGGGCGTCCGAGCCCGCGCGCACCTCGAAGATGGTGAAGCTACTGAGTGCCAAGGCGAGCCTGATCGCACGCCATTGGCATCCGCTGTTAAGTCCCATCGGACAGGGCCTGCAAGTCCTGTGGCCCCTATCGCGCGCCATCGCCTTGACGGTCGCCAGCACGATGACGGGTTCGCAATCGCAACGCCGCGCCGCCCAATGCTGGCGTGAAATTTGGGATCACCGCGCGCAATGGCGCCGCGGCTACCCCGTCACCGGCACCAAAACTGAGACCGGGGCAGGCCCCACAGCGGCCGCCGCCGGCAGCGCGGCATAAGGCAGTTGTTGATGAGTAACACGGCTTCACAATTCCAAGACACGGCGGCGCTCATCGAGAAGCCCGAAGGCGCGCACCCGCCCGCCTCGGCTCGTGTGCGCTATACGATCGCGACATTGATCACCGATCCGCACCAGTATATCGCCCTGTTGGCGTCGTTTCGTGCCGGCGGATTTACGGCCGACGACTGCGAGTACCTGTTCATCGACAACAGCTCGGACAATCGCGCCTGCGCCTATCGCGGGCTCGATGCCATGCTCACCGCCGCGCGCGGCGGCATCGTGCTCCTGTGCCATCAGGACGTGCGGTTGCTGAGCGATGACCGCAAGACTCTCGACGCGCGACTGCAAGACTTGGCGCAAAGCGATCCCGATTGGGCGCTCGCCGGCAATGCAGGCGCAATGGCGCCCGGGTCGCTCGCGCTTCGCATTACCGATCCGCACGGGTCCAATCAACACACCGGCGTATTACCAGCGCGGGTCATCAGTCTCGACGAAAATTTCATCGCCGTTCGCCGGGCAGCGCGCATCGGGTTTTCGCGCGACCTGTCGGGCTTCCACTTTTACGGCGCCGACATTTGCCTCAATGCGGCAACCGCGGGCTACCGGGCCTATGTCATCGACTTTCATCTGGCGCACCTCTCCGCGGGCACCAAGAGCCCGTCGTTTTATGCCGCGCAACAGGCCTTCCAAACGAAATGGAGCAACGCCTTTGCGCCGCGCTGGCTGCAGACGACCTGCGCCCTGATGCGTCTTTCAGGCGATCGGCTGGGCCAGATCGCGGGCCGTGTGACGGCAAGGCCGCTCGCCAGCTTGCATCGCCGGCAAGCAAAATTGGCGGGAGCCTCGCGTGGCGCTTGAACAGGCCCGAATTGCGAAGCAATCGCTGACGCGGCGCGTCGCCTCACAGGGCGCCATTCTGTTTGCAGGCTTTGCCGGAGCCCAGGCCTGCTCGTTCCTGCGCAACGCCATTCTCGGACACGTATTGGCGAAAGGTGATTTTGGCATCGCCGCAACGCTGACCATGATTTTGCAGCTCGTCGAGACCATGACCGATACCGGCGCCGACCGGCTGATCGTTTCGGCACCGGGCGGCAGCGCGCCGCGCTTCATGGCGACGGCTCACGCCGTTCTGATCGGCCGTGGTTTTTTGACAGCGCTTGTGTTGTATCTGGCGGCCGAACCGTTTTGCCGCTTCCTCGAAATCGGCGCTGCGCAAGGCGCTTTCGAGTTGATCGCGCTCGCTCCCTTGATCAAAGGCTTCACGCATCTCGACATGCGCCGCGCCCAGCGCGATTTGCAAAACCGGCCCCAGATGCTGGCCGAAGTTGGCCCTCAAGTCGTCGGGCTCGCACTCACCTTTCCGATGCTGACCTGTGCGCCGACCTATAGTGCCGTCGCGGCACTGGCACTCGCGCAAGCCGTCGCAGGCGTCATCATCTCGCACACTGTGGCGCGCAATGCTTACGCCGTTGCTGCCGACCGCAAAGCTCTGCACGCGCTCATAGCCTTTGGTTGGCCGATCTGGCTAAGTGCATTTCCGCTGATCGCGGTCTATCAGGGTGACCGCCTGATCATCGGCAAACTCTACGGCATGGACGCGTTGGCCTCGTACTCGGTCGCATTCCTCGTCACCATGGTGCCAGCCCTCATCGCCGCCAAAGTCGGGCACGCACTGATGTTGCCGTTGCTGTCCTCACAGCGCGATGCGCCCTGCGCCCTTGCCGGCCGCTATGCCAGCCTGTCGAGCGTAACGGCAGTGGCGGCCGCACTCTATCTGATCGTGTTCGGCGTTGCCGGCGGCACTATTGTTCCCCTCGCATTTGGATCGCAGTATAGCGGGCTCGGGGCGCTGACCGGATGGCTGGCTCTGATGTGGACCGTCCGCATGGTGCAGGTCGTGCCGGGCATGGCTGTGATGGCGCACGGCCAAACGCGGCCCTTTCTAGTTGCGGGCCTCATACGCGCGATCAGTCTACCGGCTGCAATCGCGCTCGCCGTAAATGGATATAATCTTGAAGCGCTGGCGGCAGCTGGCACCGCGGGCGAGCTTGCATCGCTCATTTACATCGTGTGGCGCGCGGGCCAATGCCATGCCGGATTGCCAGCCATCAGCTGGCAGGCAAATTTATGGCTGGCAGGCGTGGCAATTGCCGTTGCGTTGACATCGGCCGGACTGATGAGCGGCGGCTTGTCCGAGCACATGGCCGCCGTGCTATTATTGGCAGCTTGTGCCACGGGCTATGCGGTCACGGCGCAAACCGCGCTTCGCGACGGCATCGCCACGCTCAGGCCGTTGCGCCATTCAGCCGCCTGAAGATCAAAGGCTGGCTCGAGGCGAACGCGCGTGTTCGCCTCCGGGACATCGGGGCCTTAACCGCGCAAGCGCGAGCGAATGATGCGCGGGAATTCATCGTCCTGCGGACCGCTGGCACGTGCCGGCGCCACGTGTTCGCGGCCTTCTTCAAGTGACCACCAGCTGTCGGTCTGTGCGGGCGCTGGAGCTCTGACCGCTGGCGCGGCCTGCGCCGGCTGTTGCGGCATCTGCGGTGGTGCTGCTGGTGCGCGCTGCTGTTGGGGTTGCACCTCGGGTGCCGCTACGGCGGCAGCACGTTGCGCGATCGGCGATCCGCCAAACCAAGCCTCGATGAGATCGAGTTCATCGGCCGAAAGATTGAGCGCCTGACTGCGGCAGCGGGCGACGACGAAATTGCGGAAGCGGCTCGAAAACAGATTGGCCGAGGCACCCTGCTCGAACCACGGGTCGGGCTCGCTCACGACATCGAGCACAAAGCGCACGTCGTCGCGGCGGAACTCGACGCCCAGTTCCAGCGCGCGCGCATCGATATTCACGAACGTCTGATTGCCGGTCAGATTGTTGGTGTTGATTTCTTCCGCCATGACTTCGAACAGTGCCCGGTACTTCTCGGGCGAGAGCACGGGCGCCTGACACGCCTCTTGGATGCGCGTGATCGATTGATGAATGGCACTCTGGGCCTGAGTCGAGCGGGCCGCTGGAGCCGCGTCGGCCGGCTGTAATCCGAACTGAGGGCGTGGCGCGGCGGGCTTTGTCTGCGGTCCAAGCGCCGCGGCGGGCAACGAAGCATATTGAACCTGTGCGCCGGGCTGAGGCGATGCACTGGCAGCAGGCGTAAGGGCCGGAGCAGGGACAGCCGCGGGCGTTGCCAAAACGTGCGTCTCGACCGCAGGCATGCGCGCTTCGATGCGCGGTTCGCGGGTCGGCTCATAGGCAAGCTCTTTGCGGACTGGCGCGCTGGCGAGCATCTGCGATGCTGGCTCGTTTATGACCTGACGCGGAGCGTCGTTTAGCGCCTGACGCGGTGCGTCGGTTGCCACTGGACGCGCAGCGTCGTCTACGGCTTGACGCGGAGCGGCGGCCGGAGCTTGGCGCTGAGCCGTGCTCGTCACAATCTGACGGGCCGTGTCGAAAACGAAGTACGGCGGCTGATCCGTCAACCGGATTTCATGAGGCAGTGCGGTCGACAAAAGTTCACGGAAGCCACCGAGACCTGCCCAATTCGAACCGACAGTGCGGTCGTGACCGAGTGTTCTCACAGCCCGGTCGGCGAGCGCTTCGAGCGGAACCGGCTGCCCGGCGGAACGCACGAGCGCCACGACCTCGCGAATGATTTCGGCGCTCAGCGCGCTCATGTCCGCGATCTGGCGGACGGCAGGCGTTAGCAGAGCCTGTTCGCCCGCGGGAGCCTCGGCACCCAAGCGCCCTTCGAGCAAGAGATTGATGAGGTCCTGCTCGCGCACTTCGCCATCGCTCAACGCCGTGTATGGGGCGGCCGTGTGATCGTTGGCGAACACGACCGTGCGCCGGGCATGGGCGCGCAACCGATGCAGCAGAGGCGTGAAGTCGGCATCGCCCGACAGGATCACGAATTCGTCGAAGTACGTCTGATGGTCGAGCAGATCGCGCACGTCCATGACCATGCGAATATCGGCCGAATTCTTGAGTTGTGCGGTCAGCGGCGGGCAGTCGACCACTTCAAATCCGGCGCGCAGATAGTGGTGGCGCACGAACGGGAACGAATTCATGTCGGTCGAATTGTCGGTGTTGTTGCGGCGCGGGACGGGGTTGCCGTAACAGCGGTTCATGACGATGCGGCGGGTGAGCGCCGCCGGACTAATGTGCGTCGGCGTAATCAGGCGGCCGTTCTCGATCTCCTTGATCCACAGGACGGCGTCTTTGGCAAACCGCTTGGCGGCCTCTTCGCTTTTGCGTTTCAACGACAAATAGATATTGTCGTAATCGACAAAAACCGCGCTCAATACTGGTCCAGAACCAACATTTCCCGAAAACTGGGCCTTCATGTCCGGCAACCCCCGCTTACCCGCCTAACGTCTTGACGGGCAACAAAATGGTGAGTCGGGCAAGGGCAGCAAGCGCAGGGAAGCCTCAACCCACTTATAATTTTCAGTTAAACGAGAATACATAGTATTTACTGTGTGTTAAGTGGAAAAAGTCGATTGAATGACTCGTGGACAACTCTGCTGGCTCCCACGAGTCGCATGCGCGGTGCGGTGCAATTCAGTTCTCGATGCCGTCGCCACGTAGGCTGGGTCAAGCGGAGCGCGACCCAACATCCACGGGTGGAGCCAGCCATGTTGAATCGCGCGAAGTGCTTGACCCAACGGTTTACCCGGGGGCAAGGACCGGACAGACTCACGCCCGGTTTTTGCGTTCGCGCAATTCGCCGAACACGCGCCAGTCGGCCGCCGCGCGCATGTTGAGCTTATTGCGGATAGCGGCGATGTGAGGGCGCAAAAAGACGTTGGTCTCAAGCTCCAGGTCAACACGCGTCGGCAATGTGGGCTTGCCATCGGTACGCATCGCACGCACGTCCTGCTCGCGTTTTTGCAAGGCGACGTTGTCGGGTTCGATGGTCAAACCGAACTGCGCATTGGCGAGGGTATATTCGTGCCCGCAATAGATCATGGTCTCGGGAGGCAGCGCCGCAATTTTTTGCAGCGAATTCCACATCATTTCATGGCTGCCTTCAAGCACGCGCCCGCAGCCCATGGCAAACAGCGTGTCACCCGTAAAGGCAACCGACGCCTCGGGAATCCAATAACTGACGTGGCCCAGCGTATGTCCGGGCGTCTCAAGAACGCGGACCTTGACGGGGCCAAAAGCAATCTGATCGCCCTCGCCGGCTTCGACGTCGATGCCCGGAATTCGCGCCGCCTCGGCACGCGGCCCGATCACGTGACAGCCAAACTGCTGTTTTAAAGTCAAATTGCCGCCGGTATGATCGGCGTGGTGATGAGTCGTAAAAATATGGCTTAGCCGCCAGCCTTTTTCGTCCAGCGCCTCATGTATTTTTGCCGCGCAAGGAGCATCGATCGACGCTGTCAAACCACTGTCGCGCTCATGGACGAGCACGCCGTAATTATCTTTGAGACACGCGAACTGGTGGATAGACAGTTGAGGCATCGGAACTCGGGGTCGGGGGAAGCCGGACGGCGGGCATTCGCCGCTATGCGGCAGCGTAGCTTGCGCATCTTGCTATTTCAACCGTGACAAAGGCAAAAGCGGTGTACGAACATCGCTAACCGCCCACAGCCTGTTCTGTGTCACATGAGGCCGGAACGGCCAAATCGAGATTAAAAGTCTCACTCCGATGCACCACGACGCCGCCGATCTGCGCGATTTCTACACGAGCCCTCTGGGTCTCGTCGTGCGCCGCGCGTTGCATAACGCCATCACCGCGCACTGGCGCGAGCGCCAGCGCGGCACCATGATAGGTCTCGGATTTGCGACACCGTTTCTCGGCCGCTACCGGCGCGACGTCACGCGCTTGGGCGCTTTTATGCCGGCCGCCCAGGGAGCGCTGGTTTGGCCAGCCGAAGGCCCGGTGCGCACGGTGCTCGTCGAAGAACACCAATTGCCAATACCCGACAACAGCGTCGACCGGCTGCTGGCCATACACTGCCTTGAGATGTCGGAGCGCGTGCAACCACTGCTGCGCGAGATGTGGCGCGTGCTGGCTCCTGAAGGCAGGTTGCTGTTGATCGTCCCCAACCGGCGCGGCGTGTGGGCGCGCCTCGACAGCACACCGTTCGGCCAAGGCCGGCCCTACAGCCGGTCGCAGCTCGAGCAGCTTCTCGTGCAATCGCTTTTCACGCCGACGAAATGGAGCGGAGCACTTTATTTTCCGCCCTTCGACCGGCAAATTCTGCGGCGCTCGGCACCAGCGTTCGAACGCGCGGGCAAACGCGTCTCGGCCGGATTTGCCGGCGTCACTCTGGTCGAAGCCAAAAAAGAAATCATGATGCCGAGCGGCGTTGTGCGTGCCACACCGCGAGCCCTGCGCGATCTTATTACAGTGCCGCGCGAAAACACCTGACAGTGTTTCCCCCACTCAGCGGCCGCGATTTTTCAACGTCAGCTTAAACACTGCCTTTTCACCGAGCAGATTTTGAGCCGACAGTGAATTCTTGATCGGCAGGCGTTTGCCCCAACTGTTGAAGGCGACTGCGTCTTCGACTTCGGCTTCGAGCAATTCCACAAGGTCGACGAAGTCCTTGATGGTGCACAAATGCGCGTCGACGCTGTTGTACCAGGTCTCCGGCAGGTTCGGTGTCATCGGCATGCGGCCCGTCATCATGAACTGGGTGCGAATGCGCCAATGGCCAAAGTTGGGAAACGAGACGATGGCATGGCGCCCGATGCGCAGCAAATTTTCAAGAACCGTTTTGGGAAATCGCGTCGCCTGAATGGTCAGCGACAGGATCGCGTAGTCGAAGGCTTTGTCGGGATAGTCGGGCAAATCCCGGTCGGCGTCGCCCTGTATTACGGACAGTCCGCGCGTGACACAGGCCTTGACGCGCTCTGGCGCCAATTCAATGCCGCGCCCGTCGACGGCCTTTTCATCGCGCAGCAATTGCAGGAGCGCGCCGTCGCCGCAGCCGACGTCCAGCACGCGCGATCCGGGCGCCACCATCTCAGCGATGAGGCGATGATCGGCGCGTGGCGTGCCGGCAAAGCTCGCGTCGTATTCGCTCATAATTGTGTTCCGCCCGCCGGTTTGATGCCGCGCTTGGCGGCGGCCGCATTCAAAAACCCGGTCACGGTCGCGAGGAACTCCGTCTCGTCCAATAAAAACGCATCATGGCCCTTGTCGCTGTCGAGCTCGACGAACGACACGTTGGCTGCCACCGCATTCAGCGCCTTAACGATGGCGCGGCTGTCGCGTGTCGGATACAGCCAATCGCTCGTGAACGAGATCACGCAGAACTGCGCGCGCGTGCCCTGGAAGGCGTTGGCAAGCTTGCCGCCATGTTCGGCCTCGAGATCGAAGTAGTCCATGGCGCGCGTGATATAGAGATAACTGTTGGCATCGAAGCGGTCGACGAAGGTCGAGCCCTGATGGCGCAAATAGCTTTCGATCTTGAAGTCGGCATCAAAGGAAAACGAGCGCGCGTTGCGGTCCTGAAGGCCGCGGCCAAATTTATCCTGCAAAGCTTTTTCCGACAGATACGTGATGTGCGCCGCCATGCGCGCGACGGCCAGACCGCGCGCGGGGCGCGTTCCGAAAGCCGCATAACTGCCGCCATGCCAGTCGGGATCGGCCATCACGGCTTGGCGGCCGACTTCGTGGAACGCGATGTTCTGCGCTGAATGCCACGGCGCCGTCGCTATCGGCATGGCGGTGACAAAGCGGTCCTTGTGCCGCGCGGCCCATTCGAGCACCTGCATGCCGCCCATCGAGCCGCCGATGACGGAGAACAGTTGCGCGATACCCAGATGATCGATCAAGCGCACCTGCGCGTTGACGATATCGCGAATGGTGATGATGGGAAAATTGACGCCGTAGCTTTGGCCGGTCTTGGGGTTGATCGAGGCCGGCCCCGTCGAGCCCATGCAGCCGCCCAGAATGTTGGCACAGATGACAAAGTAACGCCGCGTGTCGACCGGCTTGCCGGGACCGACCAGCGTGCTCCACCAGCCGTCCTTGCCCGTGACAGGATGCGTGCTCGCCACATACTGGTCGCCGGTCAAAGCATGACAGATGAGGATGGCGTTCGACTTATCGGCATTGAGTTCGCCGTAGGTCTCGTAGGCGACCGTGAACGGCGCAAGGTCCTGTTGGCAATCGAGGCGCAGCGGCGCTGTCGCATCGAATTCGACGGAGAGGCTCGATGGCTTCAAAGCTTCTGCTTCGGACACGGAAACACCCGCATCGCTGACCGCGTTGCCCGGCGCTACACTGCGCGCGCGTGTCTCCGCACCCTGCACCAGCGTCTCACTCACTTTGTTTTGAGGGTCGTCGGCGACCGTCATACGGGTGCTGCGCTCCCTTGAAGGGCCTTGCACGAGCAAGGCCCAACGACGAAAAAACCCGGCCAGTTGCCCCGCTTGAAAAGCCGGGCTCAACCGTAAACCGGGTGCGCGCGGCCTGTTTAGCGAGTTGTTTAACGTGGCTGCAAGCCGGCCGGCCAAATCACCACGAGTGACCAATAGAGTACTGGACCCGGAGCGCCAGCGTCAAGGCCAGTGCGCGCCGCAGACGCCCGGAAGGTGCCAGCCAAGATCGCGACCGGAACACCCTCTGTGTTCAAACGTTGCCGTAGAGCCCGTTAACGGCCGGACAGCATTGTCACCCGAGACGCTTTTAATTTGCACGACGAAAAGGATAGTGTCGACACATGAAGGATCATCAGGATCAGGCACATCACGGTCATCATGCCCATGGCGCAGCCGTCGGGTCCGGCCCCGGCAAGTTCAGCGTTGTCGCCAAAGATCCCGTTTGCGGCATGGATGTCGATCCCCATACGGCCAAATACAAAGCCGAGCACGCGGGCCGCACGTATTATTTTTGCGCAGTTGGGTGTCAGACTAAATTTATAAACAACCCCGCCGCCTACCTCGACAAGAGCACGGCCGCCGCGCCTGTGGCTCCCGCGGGCACCATCTACACCTGCCCCATGCATCCGCAGATCCGCCAGATCGGACCTGGCTCATGTCCGATATGCGGTATGGCGCTCGAGCCCGACGTGGTGAGCCTCGACAGTGGCCCCAATCCCGAGCTTGCCGACATGTCACTGCGTTTCTGGATCGGACTCGCGCTCGCGGTTCCCGTTTTCTTGCTGGAGATGGGAAGCCACCTTACGGGGCTTCATGGTCTGATCGCGCCGCGCGTCAGCAACTGGCTGCAGCTCATCCTAGCCACGCCCGTCGTGCTGTGGGCAGGATGGCCCTTCTTCGAGCGCGGTTGGGCCTCCGTGCGCTCGCGCAATTTGAACATGTTCACTTTGATTGCCATGGGCACGGGAGTCGCGTGGATTTATAGCGTTGTCGCGACGCTGTTACCGGAAGCATTTCCTGCAGCTTTCCGCACCTTGGACGGAGCTGTACCGGTCTACTTCGAAGCGGCGGCCGTCATCACGGTGCTGGTTCTGCTCGGACAAGTCCTCGAACTCAAGGCCCGCGAAAGCACCGGCGGCGCCATCCGCGCCTTGCTCGACCTTTCGCCCAAAACCGCTTGGCGTATCGGCCCGGACGGCCGCGACGAAGAGGTCGAACTCGCGTCCGTACAGGTGGGTGACCGGCTTCGTGTGAAGCCGGGCGACAAAGTGCCGGTCGATGGGTCTCTCGTGGAAGGCCGCAGCTCGGTCGACGAATCCATGGTGACAGGCGAATCGCTGCCTGTCAGCAAATCCGCTGGCGCAAAGGTGATCGGCGGGACGATCAACCAGTCCGGCAGCTTTATTCTAAGCGCCGAGAAAATAGGCAGCGACACGATGCTAGCCCGTATCGTGCAGATGGTGGCACAAGCGCAACGCAGCCGCGCGCCCATTCAACGTCTCGCCGATCGCGTCTCGGGCATATTCGTTCCCCTGGTCATCGCAGTCGCAGTGCTCGCCTTTATCGTCTGGTCGATCTATGGGCCCGAACCGCGGATGACCTACGGTCTGATCGCGGCCGTGTCGGTCCTCATTATCGCCTGCCCGTGCGCCCTCGGGCTCGCGACGCCGATGTCGATCATGGTCGCCGTCGGCCGTGGCGCTCAAGCGGGTGTCCTGATCAAGAACGCCGAGGCTTTGGAACGGCTGGAAAAAGTCGATACCATCGTCATCGACAAGACTGGTACGCTGACGGAAGGCAAGCCGAAGCTGGTTGCAGCCCGCAGTGCAGCCGGCATTTCAGAAGCGGATCTATTGCAGCACGCGGCCAGTCTTGAACGCATGAGCCAGCATCCGCTCGGTGCCGCAATCGTCGCGGCCGCTGAAGCCAAGGGGCTCGCGATACTCAAGGTCGACAATTTCGATGCACCCACGGGCAAGGGCGTCACGGGCCTTGTCGGTGCCAAGCGCGTCGTGATTGGAAACGCCCGCATCATGAGCGACGCCGGCATCGATACGAGTGCACTAGAAGTCGAGGCCGATCGACGACGCGCTGATGGAGGGACAGTCGTCTTCGTCGCGTTCGATGGCGCCCTTGCCGGAATTCTCGCTGTCGCTGACCCGATCAAGGCTTCAACGCCAGAAGCTTTGGCCGCTCTTAAAGCGGCGGGCTTGACGATTGTGATGTTGACCGGCGACAACAAAGTCACGGCGCAGGCTGTTGCCCGCAAGCTCGGGATCGCGCAGGTCGAAGCCGAGGTGCTGCCCGA
>JANNUW010000569.1:0-2325 GCA_031414095.1 Hyphomicrobium sp.
GTTTCATAGTCGAGCGTAATGGTGCCGTTGAGCGAAACATGGTGTTCGCTCATGCCGAAGGGAATGGTCGGCGTCACGATCGTCGGATGTGCCGCCGTCATGCAGCGCGCCGCGCGAAGGGAAACTTCGGTGGCGAGCCGCGAGTCGGTTTGCACCGGCAGATGCGGTCCGTGTTGTTCGGTAGAGCCGATCGGCACGATCACGATGGCATTGCGCGCTGCCAGCGCTTTCAATTCGGCGGCCTTGAGGCGCGCCCATTCGATTTCGCTGTTTGCAGCTTTGCTCATCTTGGGCCTCCATTTGGCTGATGACGGCCCGCTGGCCGTCATACTGATCTGGTCACTACAAGGTCGGAAGCGGTGACATCGGCGCGGCCAGCCACTTGCGATGCAGCCGGTCCAGTTCGCCATTCATCGAGTTGAAGAAGAGGAAGCTGTTGAGCCATTGCAGCATGGCGAACTCGCCCATCTTGACGCCCATGTGCGCAGGACTGCGGCGGATGACGAACTTGAGATCGAACTCCTTGTTCGCAGCGCGCTTCAGAAGGTCCGGCACGATCAGGCTGTTGGTAGCGAAAAGATCGGCCTGGCCAGTGATGTAGGCGGTGGCAGCCGTCGCATCGTCCTCGGTGCGCATTATGTTGGCCTTCGGATTCATCTCCGCGAGCCCCAGATCTTGTGTGGTGCCTTTTGCCGCGACAACCTTCAACGTACCCAGATCACCAGCTGACTTTACGTTGGCGCTCTTAGGTCCATAAACGGCGAGGCTGGTATCGGCATAAGGTGCGGTGAACATGATCTGCTTGGCCCGCTCCGGCGTCAGCCCCATCACCGAAATCACAATGTCGACCTTGTCGGTCAGCAGGTAGGGGATGCGGTTCGCTCCGGTCACCTGCTGCAATTCGAGTTTCACGCCAAGTGCCTTAGCCACCATCTCGGCGAGTTCCACGTCAAAACCTTCTGCCTTGCGTTCCTGGTTTTGCGAGCCGAACGGCGGCACGTCGAGCGGCACGGCAATGCGCACGACACCGTTCTTGATCACATCGGCGAAAGTGTCGGCACGTGCCGCCGCTCCAGCGAAGGCTATCGATACAAGTAAGGCGACTGCTGCGAGTAAGCGTTGCATGCGGTTTCTCCTTCTGATTGAACAGGCCACACTTCAATGTAAGACGGCGTCGAGAAAGCTGACCAGCTCCGGCGACTTCGGGTTGGACAGCAAGTCCACGGCGCGCCCCTCCTCCCAGATGCGACCCTGGTGCATGAATATTAGCCGTGTCGCGACGCGCCGGGCAAAGCCCATCTCGTGGGTGACGAGCAACATCGTCATGCCGTCTCGCGCCACTTGCTCGAGCACCTTCAGAACCTCCCCTGTCAGTTCAGGGTCCAGCGCCGAGGTGACCTCGTCGAGCAGCATCACCTGCGGCTGCATTGCGAGTGACCGCGCAATCGCGACCCGCTGCTGCTGGCCGCCAGAGAGTTGGTCAGGATAGGCGTCGATCTTCTCGGCAAGCCCGACGCGGGCAAGAACCTGAGCGGCGAGATCGCGCGCGGCGCGCGGATCCATCCCCTTCACGACGCGCGGGGCAAGCGTGATATTCTTTTCAACCGACAGGTGCGGGAATAAATTGAAGCTCTGGAAAACGATGCCTACCTGTTGACGCAACTGCCTCAGGTCGGTTGCAGGGTCGTTGACCACGGTGCCCGCAAAGACAATGCGGCCAGCCTGGATCGGCTCGAGGCCATTGATGCAGCGCAGCAACGTGCTCTTGCCCGAACCCGAACGGCCGATTACGGCAATGATTTCGCCCGGCTCGACGCGCAACGACACGCCGTCGAGCACCGCGTTGGAGCCGTAGCGCTTCACCACGTCAGTAATCTCAACGAGCGACACGCAATCCCCTTTCGAGTTTTCGGCTCAACTGTGTCAGCGGGAAGCACAGTGAGAAATAGATGAGGGCCACGGCAATGTAGACCGTGAAAGGGCGGTAGGTCGCGGCGTTGGTCAGTTGGCCTTCCCGAGTCAGTTCGATGAAGCCGATCACTGCGGCGAGCGACGTATTCTTGATGAGCTGCACCAGGAAGCCGACAGTTGGGGGGATCGAAATGCGCAGCGCCTGCGGCACAATCACGTAGCGGAGCTGTTGGCCGAAGCTGAGCCCGAGCGAACTCCCCGCCTCCCACTGCTGACGCGGGATTGCGATGAGACATCCGCGCCAGATTTCACCCAGGAAGGCGCCGGCATAGATGGAGAATGCAATCGTCGCTGCGATCCATGGCGACACCTGAACTCGCATCATGATCGGCAGACCGAAGAAGAAGACGAACA
>JANNUW010000570.1:0-3372 GCA_031414095.1 Hyphomicrobium sp.
CAATACCAATAGAGGAAAATGCCGGCAGTTCAGTTCTCGGGGTATTTGCCATGGGATGCTGCTCCTATTGTTAACAGGTACAGTCTTAGCTGACTAACCTGCTGGCTTTGAGGCAACAGCCGGTCCATCCCATTAGCAGACCTCACGGCTTTAGCGCGTAGTTGCCCAATTGGCAGAGTGTGGTCTTGTAAATGATGCATGTTTGCGCAAATCTTGGCAGCTTATGGCCAGCCAGCGGTTGTTTGGGGCTCATCATAGCTAGGTTAGGTGTTGCGCGTTCGGGGAGGTGCAGTGGTGGCGAACGAAGTCAGAGATGATCCAGGTTACCCGGAAGATTCGGCCGGAAGGCTGGAATTGATTTGGGGTGACGGCTTCCTGTCGCCAGGAGGTCCAGCCGAGGTTTCACGGATACTTGCGGGGAAGGACATAACAGGTTGTGACGTCTTGGACATCGGGAGCGGAACCGGCGGAGTAGATATTGCACTTGTTCGAGATCATGGTGCCGGTACTGTCATCGGAATCGATGTAGAAAAGCGTCTCGTCGATCTTGCTACTGATCGCTCACGAAAGCTTCATCTGGATGGCCGGATCAAGTATCAGGTCGTGGACCCCGGACCACTCCCGTTTAAGGGTGAATCCTTTGACATCGTCTTTAGTAAAGATGCGATTATTCATGTGCGGGAAAAAGAAGATATCTATTCTGAGGCCCTTCGGGTCTTGCGTCCAGGCGGACGGCTTCTGGTAAGCGACTGGCTGAGGGGAGAAGGCGATTCAGTTACACTACTGGTCCAAAATTTCATCGCGGCATCAGGCCATGACTTCACTCTAGTGTCTTTGCAAGATATAGGAAAAATCGTCGAAAAGCTCGAATTTGTGGAAATCGATTTGGAGGACCGGCAAGCTTGGTACCTTAGGGAAGCAACAGCAGAGCTTGAGAAATTGCGTGGCCCCCTGAAACATCAGTTCCTGGAGCGATGGGGGGAGAAGTCCGCAGAAGACGAGATCGCATTTTGGGAGGTTTTGGTAGCGGCTCTCAGACAAGGGGCCATGAGACCCGGTCACATTCGGGCAACTAAGCCGAGAGGCACTTGATGAGAGAGGTTGCCGAGTTGTGGCATCTGCTTCTGGCCCTTAGCGGAAATGTCGCTTTCTACCACCCGTAGTCGCTAACAAACCAAGAGCGGACGGAGGATTAACTGAATTCCGGCGATCACTCATTCCTCATGTTGTGGACTATTTCCATCCATTCGCCGTTGTTATTCGCCGGGGAATACATATTTTCCTTAGCAGTCGAACATGTCCGCTATCAGATGCACAGCGGACATGATGTGGATAGCCTGGCTTCGGCTTTAGACCCAAGGCGGACGTTGAGGTCTTTTTAAATTGGAGATAGTGCCGGGCTTCCCGGAACTTCTTTGCCTTAATCGCGTTGACCCCTAGTCCCCTCCAAGCAAAGGAAATTGGTCATGGAACAGGCTGTTTCGATTTCAATCACAAGACGAGACGTGTTCGCAGGGCTGGCGGTGGTTGCCGTCCCAATGGCTGTATTGGCGGCGGCGGATAACGCCTACGCACAGGAGAAAACTCTGTACGAGCGGCTGGGCGGCGTCTTCGCCATCGCAGCGGTGGTGGATCATTTCAGCGACAACATCGTAAAGAACCGCATCGTCGGCCAGAAGTCCAAGAATAAGCATCTGCGGGAATGGCACACCAAGAACCTGGGAAGGCTGCCCGGCCTCAAGTTCATGCGCACGTTGTGGGTCTGCGAAGTTTCCGGTGGGCCTTTCAAGTTCTCGCCCACCAAGCCCGGCGCCACGCCGCTCGGCCTTGAGGAGGCCCACCGGGACCTCAAGATCTCCCCCGCAGAATTCGATGAAGTCGCAGCGGAACTCGGACGGACCCTGGACTTCTTCAAAGTACCAAAAAAGGAAAAGGATGAAGTACTGGGAGCCTTCGCCGCCCACAAGGACGAGGTCACCGCAGGCTACGTCGCGGCCAACTAAGCGCGACTGAAGCATCCTGTGTTTCTCAGTCTTGTCGATCCCGCCTAGCTTCGGCTGAGCTGGGATTGCCAGTCGTGCGCCAACGAGGTGATCGAATAGACCTGCTGTCTGTTGCGCCGCATGAGTCCGCTAGTGGCCCTTCACGAAAATCTCGCCTTCTGCCATCCACAGCCGCTGTCATCCATTCCTCGTGTTGTGGACTATTTTCTCACTTTTTATTCCCCGGTGAATAACATTTTTCTATGTACCATGTGATGCAATCGCATTCACGCTACCCCGTTCAGCCGTTGCGTCAATAAGGGCAGTTATCGGACAGGAAAGCTGACTTAAATCGTGTCCAAATCTTGTCACAAATTGGGCGCAGACTGCTTTAAGGAGGAGGCCTCCATGCGTAAAAATCCCAATGTTAAACTCTGGCAGTTCCCGGTTCAGAACAACCGCAGTCGGTTCCTCGACGGAGGCCGTGGTCATTTTGAACTGCGATCAGCAGAAATGGCAGCTGCACTCGGTTATCGCATCGAGGCGGTGAAACGAGTGAGACTTAGACGCGTGCGCAACAACGTCTGGACGCTCAATGGCATAGTAGTCTTAGAAGGCCACGAACGTGAGGCTGGCCCATCACTTGTGCCTCAGCAAGCATCAATTTGATTGGCTCCAAAGTCAGCTTTCGTCCACGAGATTAAATAAAATAACTGGGGGGAAGAATTTAGGGAGGTGCGTCATGCATACTACAGCTAGTGCTTCCAGCCTGCCTCAAGACTCCTACAATTACAGTCCAGAAGAGTTGGAATCCATGCGCCACGCTTTTCGGCGGGCCTGTGACGAAAACCCAAGTATCACAATTACCGCTGAGCAACGTTACGATTTGGCACAAGCCATTGTAAACCGTTTCGAGCGCAATCTCAGCGAAACAGAGTTAATTGCAGTCGCTCTGGGGCAGGCGCATTAATGTACGAGCGTACTTGGCAGTTTCGATTGACCGACGAGAAAGTGATTGATTGTGCGTCTTACTTTAACAAACGCGCAAGTGAAGTGGCTGCAGCACTCAATTGCCAAGTTGTTGCATCAAACGTCACAAAGATTGAGAATTTGGATGGTAAAATACGCAAAGTTATCGGCAATGCATTACTTAGGAATGTAATAGAATTTCCAATTGCGCGTAAATACCCACGTTGATTTTGCCAAACCGACGAGGGCGCCCTTACATTCCGGCGATCATCCATTCCTCAGTCCCCCGTGAACTATTCCTAACTCATTGATTGCGTTTGTTGACTTTGGCATTTGCAGGTTTCGATTTTGCAGGAAAGCGCTGTGTTGAGGGCTGTTTCCTTGCAAAATGATTTTGCGATTCACGAAGGCTTTGAAGTGT
>JANNUW010000571.1:0-2406 GCA_031414095.1 Hyphomicrobium sp.
GCGCATGTTCTGCGCGGCGACGGCGACCGACTGCCGGTCGAGATCGGTCGCGATGATGCGCGCATGCGGATTGGCGCGCGCGACGGCGATGGCAAGCACGCCGGAGCCACAGCCGAGGTCCAGGACGTTGGCGAAGTGTGCGCGCCGGGTCAGGCGATCGAGCGCCAACAGACATCCGTAGGTGGTCGCGTGGTGGGCTGTGCCAAAGGCTTCCCCGGCGTCGACCAATATGGAATAGGGCCCGCCCGGTACGCGGTCGCGATCGTGGCTGCCATGTACGGTAAAACGGCCGGCAAGCACAGGCGGCAAGGCCGCCTGCGATAGGGCAACCCAATTGAGTGCGGGAACATCCGCGAGTTGAGCTGAAGGAATGTCGACGCCCAGGATGTCGCGCAGGCTGCTGGTCAGTTCAGCGGCGTCGGGCGCCTCTTCGTAATAGGCCTCGATACGCCAGTGCGGAGCCGATGTGCCGGCGGCTGGATGCTCAAACAGGGTTAGCGCCGCCGGGCCTGGATCGAACAGATCCTGCAGGGCGGCAGCGATGGCGTGCGCCTGAGCACGGTCGGCCTCGTCGATTATGATTTTATGCGCGCTCATCGGTCCTCCGCGGGCTGCAAGTCATAGTCCACGCAGGTCGGCCAAGTCTCGGGCAAACGATTGCAGCAACGGCGCCGTGTCGCGACCAAACCTCACACAACGCTGCCCGGAAGCGGCGGCGGCACGGTGCTCTCTACCTCGCGGCCCGTATCGCCGTCGCCAAAGGCTGGAATCTCGTCGAGGAACGCGTCCCACTTGCGATCGACGTGAAGCGCAGCTTCGCGCGGCCGCATGGCGACAAGAGTGCCATCGGCGCGCTCCACGACGAGTCCGTCGGCCAACAACCGGCCGAGAGCGTCTTCCATGTCGAAGTCGACACTGACGCCGAAACTGGTCTTCAAATAATGTTCGATGGCTTGGTCAATGTCGGGGAGTTCCGAGCGCTTGGCATTTTCCTTGGCGAGTATCGAATAGAGGAGGATGTCTTCTTTGACCTCCTCTTCAGCGGCCCTGTCGGCGAGCTTCAAGGCAACGCCGCGATTGTCGGCCATCGAATGGAAGTACAGGTTCTGCGCCATCACGACCATGTAACGGTTCTTCTGATTGACGAAGTTCATGCTTTGCCGGAACGCGACGCCGCCCAGTGTCACCACAGCGCCTACGAGCGCGACGGGGTTGGTCGCTGCCAGGCCGCCGGCCGCAATTTTGCCAGCGGTGCCGAAGACGCCGGCCCCGAAGGCGCCGCCGCTCGAAACGCCGAGCTTGATCTTATCGAACATGCGGAATTTCACGCGCGTGTTGGGGAACACCATTTCGATGTCGGTGCGCGGAATGTTCTTGAACAGCTTCATATAGATGTTCTGATCGCTGACCGCGCCGGGCAGCGAAGCACGCAATTTTGTGACAATACGGGTGGCTTCGGCGCGATCGACTTTTTGCGCGCTCATGACTTCGCTGACGCGGGTATCGAACGGCTTTAGCTTGAACAGCAGAAAGAGCCGCTTGTAGATCGGAACGTCGAACTCTTCCTTGCGGTAGAATTTGCGCGGGTTACGGCGCTCGTCGCGGCGTTGCGTGGCGCCCCGGTAATAGATCAGGCATTCTTCGAAAGCCGTGAAGTCGACGAACAGGTCTAGGCCGTAGTGCGACTCCTTGGTCATGATCACCGACACGTTGGCTGGATCGATGCGCTCGTAGTTGGCGCGCTTTAAGAGATCTTCCATTTGCGCAACGACGCGCTTTTGCTGACCCAAGCGCTCCGCCGGCGTAAAGCTCCTCGTGACCAAAAGGTCGGTATCGGGGCTGAAGGACTCGTAGTTGTGCGAGAGCTCGAGGATATCCGCGTTCGCGCGTTGCCGGCGCCAATGCTCCAGATAACGGAAAAAGCGTTTGGCGGCGGTCGCCTCGCCCGCGTGCCAGGCTTCAGGGATCGTCAGCCGGTCGATCAGCGCCGACACTGTGACGGGAATGAACTTCTCGCGCGGGACGTCAGGAGCCGCGCTAACGCCGGCCGCCGCAAGGGCGGGGCCCCTTGCCGATCGCTCACCCGTTGCGGAGGATACCATGGCACCAACCCGAGACTCTTCAGGCATTACAGCAGCAGACATGAGCTTTTCCCCGACTTCAAAACGCTGCCGCGCAACGTCAAGCACGTCTGTAATATCGAGCGCCGCGATGGCGGCATGATGTCAGCCGTGCGTGCACGCCGGAACCGTATTTTATACGCGAAAACGGTACTTATACCAGCGGTCAATAGTTCTGACCCATCGCTCAACTGGCGGCGCACGTCATGCTTCGCGTGCGGGGCACGACGGCCGGCTCGCGGAACGCGTGTCGCCGCGCGCAAAGAAAAATAAGATTGGCGCGCCA
>JANNUW010000572.1:0-3983 GCA_031414095.1 Hyphomicrobium sp.
GAACTGGTCGGATATCGACGCCTCGCTCCCCAACGTCAAGATCGAAGTGCTGGGCCCGCCGCCGACTTCGGGAACGCGCGACAGCTTCCATGAACTTTTCATGGAAAAAGGCGCTGAAGACTTCGAAACGTTAAAGGCCATGAAGAAGGCCGACGAAGACAACAAGACCAAGGACTTTGAAAAGGTATGGAAGTCGGTCCGCAAGGACGGCGCCTATGTCGAAGCCGGCGAAAACGACAATGTCATCGTGCAAAAGCTCGAAGGCAATAAGAACGCCTTTGGTATCTTCGGCTTCTCGTTCCTGGAAGAAAACGCGGCTAAGCTGAAAGGCGTTTCTATCGAAGGTGTGGATCCGACCTATGAGAATATCTCGGCCGGCAAGTACAAGGGTGCGCGCGAACTCTACATCTACGTGAAGAAGCAGCACATCGGCGTTATTCCGGGCCTCGACAAGTTTGTTGCAGAATACACGTCCGCCAAGGCCATGGGCGAAGATGGATATCTGTCGCAGAAGGGCCTCGTTGCTTTGCCGAAAGATGCCATGGACAAGACCGCTAAAACGGCCACGTCACTGGAAGTCATGAAGGGCGACGACTTGAAGTAAGCCGTCCGCCGCTTTAGAAGAACGCGAGCCGCGGGCCCTTCAAGGGTGCCGCGGCCGTCGCACAATTTATTGCCGCAACCGGCCCCGCGCGGGCGATTGGCGAGTTCAGATGACAGGCCTTTACCTGGCGGCAACGGTTCTATTGGTTTCTGCGGGCTTCCTCTTAGCCCGCAGCCGAGCCTTGACAATCGCCGGGCCCGATCAATCGACGATGCATTCGCTGCCCATTTATCATGGTCTCTATACTGCAGCGCTCGTCGTCGTCCCGATGTTGCTCGTCCTTGGTATTGCCACGCCACTCGTGACAACGTCGGCTGAACACGACGCTCTGAGATCCTTTCCCGCCGAAACTCTCGCCGATCCACTCAAGCGCAGCACGGTGCTGCGTGCAATTATGAGTGTCGTCGGCGGACAGCAGGGCGGCGAGATTTCCGCCGACACACAAGCAGCGGCGTCAGTGTATGCCGGCGCCCGTGCGCTGGGCGACCGGCTGATGCTGGCCGTCGGCTTGGCGCTGGGTCTCGCAGGCCTGGCTTTTGGCGCCAGCCGCGTGTCGATGCGCTATCGCGCGCGTACCTATTTCGAACGCTTTGTCGAAGGCGTTCTGATGCTGTGCGCAGGCTTTGCCATCTTGACGACGTTTGGCATTCTCTTTTCAGTCGTGGGCGAAACCTATCGCTTCTTTTTCGATCCAGCGATCAGCGGCAAGCCTGGCGTCTTCGACTTTCTGTTTGGCACCGAATGGAATCCGCAGGCCGCGATGCGCGCCGACCAGGGCGAGATTTCGACCGCATTTGGATTCATCCCCCTGCTTGCGGGCACGTTGCTCATCACCGTTATTGCAATTTCGGTGGCCGGTCCGCTCGGACTTTTTTCTGCAATCTACTTGGCCGAATTTGCCAGCCCTCGGGTTCGCGCAATCTTCAAGCCAGTGCTCGAAATATTGGCCGGCATTCCAACCGTCGTACTCGGCTTCTTCGCAGCACTGACCGTTGCCCCGCTGATCCGCGGCTGGGGCGAAAGTGTGGGTCTCGACATTGCGTCTGAAAGCGCGCTCGCGGCCGGGCTCGTCATGGGCATGATGATTATCCCGTTTATCTCCTCGCTGTCAGACGATGTGATCAACGCTGTGCCCCAATCGTTGCGCGACGGCGCTTATGCGCTGGGCGCGACGAAATCCGAGGCCATCCGGCAGGTCGTGCTGCCTGCCGCGCTACCCGGCATCGTTGCCGCCTTCATGCTGGCGATCAGCCGGGCCATAGGCGAGACGATGATCGTGGTAATGGCGGCAGGGCTGGCTGCGAACCTGACCCTCAATCCGCTGCGCGCGGTTACGACCATTACGGTGCAGATCAAAACCATTCTCGTTGGCGATCAGGAATTTGACAGCGCCAAGACGCTCGCCGCCTTCGCGCTCGGCCTGGTGCTGTTCTTCGTGACGCTTCTTTTAAACTACATCGCGCTTCGCATCGTGCGCAGATACCGGGAACAATATGACTGACGCGCCGAACGCCCTCGCCGGAGTGCAACCGCGCCGGATCGACATGCGGTCGCCGGATGCAAAGGCGCGCCTGCGTGCCCGGTACCGTGCCGACACACGCTTCCGATGGTACGGCATTGGCGCGCTTGCGATTGCGTCCGCCTTCCTGTGCGTGCTGCTCGCCGACATTTTCATAAAGGGAATGCCGGCCTTCTGGCAGCATTCGCTGCAGTTGGAAATCCCGCTGGCGGCCGATGTCATCGATCCAGAAAAGAAGGGCGACGCGCGTACGCTGCTTGGTGCCGATTATTTGGCGCTGGCGCGCAAGGCCATCAGCGCAGCGGTCCCCGGCCTCGAAGGGCGCAGCGAGCGCAAGCAGCTCAACGAGCTTTTGAGCAGTGGTGCAATCGACCAGTTGCGCACCCAGGTCGCAGCCAATCCGGCACTCGTCGGGCAGACGATCAAGGCCCAGCTTCTGCTGTCGGACACCGCCGACCTCTATCTCAAGGGGCGCGCCACACCCGTGACTGAAATCGCACCTCCCAAAGGGACTGCGATCGCAAGCGGAACGAGCGGCGAAGTGACCCTGGTTTCTGATACGGCCGATTTTGCCTCGCCGCTCAGCGCCGTCCAAGACGATCTCCGGCTACAAGCGAAGGCTTTGACATTAGAAGCTGAGCGCCTCGAGCGTGGATCGACTGCCGGTGCCGCCGAAAAGATTGCGGAACTGCGCGCCAGAGCGACCGGGTTGGAGGCCAGGGCCAGCGACCCGGGCAGCCAATCTCTCGACAGCAACGTTCCGAGCTGGGTCGTTGCCATCAACGGTGGCATCATCAAGGTCACGAGCTTGAGCCAAGCCAGTGTGACGGGTGAGACGCTGATCCCGCTCACCTCGACAGCGGCAGCCAAACCCGGGTCGTGGCAGGTCTCGACGTATGCGACGCCGGAAGCCAACCGCAAGATTACCGACCGCTCGGTTGCGTTTCTGGAACACTTGAAAGCCGGTGGCTTGGTCCAAAAAAACTTCAACTGGCTTTTCTTCACGGCTGGCGACAGCCGCGAACCGGAACTTGCCGGTATACGCGGCGCGGTCTTCGGCTCGCTGCTCACCCTTCTGGTGACGCTCGGCGTGTGCCTGCCTGTCGGCGTCATGGCTGCAATTTACCTCGAAAAGTTCGCGCCCAAAAACCGGCTGACCGATCTCGTCGAAATCAACGTCAACAATCTGGCCGCCGTGCCGTCGATCGTCTTCGGTCTGCTCGGGCTCGCGGTGTTTCTCAATTACTTCGGAATGCCGCGCTCGGCTCCACTCGTCGGAGGACTGGTGCTGGCGTTGTTGGTGCTGCCGACGATCATCATCACGGCGCGGGCTGCATTGAAAGCCGTGCCGCCCTCGATCGAAGAGGCGGCGTTGGGCGTCGGCGCCTCCAAACAGCAGGCGATATTCCACCACGTGCTGCCCTTGGCGATGCCGGGCATCATGACGGGAACAATTATCGGCATGGCCCATGCGCTGGGCGAAACGGCACCGCTGCTGATGATCGGCATGGTTGCGTTCATTGTCGATGTGCCGACCTCACTTACCGATTCCGCGACCGCGCTGCCGGTGCAGATCTACCTCTGGTCGGATTTGCCTGAACAAGCTTTTCAAGCCAAGACTGCAGCCGCCATCATCGTGCTTCTGGCCGTCCTGTTCGCGATGAACGGCACCGCCATATGGTTGCGTAAAAAGTTCGAAAGACGCTGGTAGAGATTATGATCGAGGTCGTTATGGACATGCCCGTTGCCGCCGAGTTCCACTCTCGTCAAAGAGTGCCGTCTGCGTTGTCGACCAAAATCACGGCGCGCGATGTCAATGTTTTCTACGGCGCCAAGCAGGCGCTCAAGGATGTCAACGTC
>JANNUW010000573.1:0-1337 GCA_031414095.1 Hyphomicrobium sp.
GATGATATGGCCCCGCCGACGATTGCGATGCGGCCAAATCCACGGTTTAGTTGAATACCCCTACCCATTTAAACCTCACATCAACAATCTAAGTTCTGAAGGTAATTGTCGGCGAAGTTTATTCGTCGGCAGGCTCTCACCCCAACGCCTTGTTCGCCGTGTTGTGTTTCTGCGGCTCCGGGGCAGGCCCCGACGCTTTTTGGCTTTGCAGCTCCGGGGCAGGCCCCGACGTTGCTACCTTCTCCGCCTCGACATACAATTTGCCACCCATCTCCTTGAACTTCTCACTCATGCTTTCCATGCCCGCCGCGCGGGCGGCTTCATCCATCCCCATTTCCCTCTCCAGCGCCAGCGCTGACGCGGCGCCGGCCTGCGGATCAATGGCGCCGATCTCCTCCTGAATTTCGGCGAGTGCTTCATCCACGCGCTCATTCTGCTGGCGGGCATAGTCGCGCACGTCTTGGGTAATTTTCATCGAGCAGAACTTCGGCCCGCACATGGAGCAGAAGTGCGCCACCTTGTGCGCGTCCTTGGGCAGCGTTTCGTCGTGATAAGATCGCGCCGTATCGGGATCGAGCGACAGGTTGAACTGATCTTCCCAGCGGAAATCAAAGCGCGCGCGAGATAGCGCATCATCGCGCAGCTGTGCCGCCGGATGGCCTTTCGCCAAGTCTGCCGCGTGAGCGGCTAAGCGATAGGTGATGACGCCTGTCTTGACGTCGTCGCGATTGGGCAGGCCTAAGTGCTCCTTCGGCGTCACATAGCAGAGCATGGCGCAGCCGAACCAGCCGATCATGGCCGCTCCGATGCCCGATGTGATGTGGTCGTAGCCAGGTGCGATGTCGGTCGTGAGCGGGCCTAGCGTGTAAAACGGTGCTTCGCCGCACTCGCGTAACTGCTTGTCCATGTTGATCTTGATCTTGTGCATGGGCACATGGCCCGGCCCCTCGATCATGACCTGGCAACCCTTCTTCCAGGCGCGCTGCGTCAGTTCTCCCAAGGTTTCCAGCTCGGCGAACTGGGCGCGGTCGTTGGCGTCCGCGATCGAGCCCGGACGCAGGCCGTCGCCCAGCGAGAACGACACGTCGTATTGGCGCATCAGGTCGCAGATTTCCTCGAAGTGCGTGTAGAGGAAGCTTTCCTTGTGATGCGCGAGGCACCACTTGGCCATGATCGAGCCGCCTCTGCTGACGATGCCCGTCACCCGGTGGGCGGTCAGCGGCACGTAGGCGAGCCGGACGCCCGCATGGATCGTGAAATAGTCGACGCCCTGCTCGGCCTGCTCGATCAGCGTGTCGCGGTACATCTCCCAGGTGAGCTTGACCGGGTCGCCGCCG
>JANNUW010000574.1:0-1330 GCA_031414095.1 Hyphomicrobium sp.
CGAAACCCTGCTTCTGATAGGCAAGATGTACCTGACCATTCAACTGGCGCCCGAGCGCTTCGATCATACGCGTCCCGAAGCTCCGCCGGGTTGGCGCATGGACCGCAGGGCCGCCGTTTTCAGTCCATGTCAGATTTAGTCGCTGAGTGCCGCTATCAATCTTCCAAGCAATTGTAACCTTGCCCGATGGCATCGACAGCGCACCGAACTTGGTTGTGTTTGTACCGAGTTCGTTCAAGGTCATCGCCACGGCGATTACGGCGCCGGACGTTATGCCGATATCGGGGCCGTCTAACGAAAAGCGTTCTGTACCTTGCTGGTCGAAAGGTCTGGTCGCGGCGCGCACGGTCTCCGCAAAGCTAGCGTTTGCCCAGCTTACTTGCAGTAGTAAATCATGCGCGCGCCCGAGCGCGATCAATCGGCCTTCGATGGCCTGCTGCCCGTGCTCGATGCTAGTCGCGGTCCTCAGGCTCTGAGCGGCAATAGCCGTTACAGTGGCGAGCGTATTTTTAATGCGATGATGCATCTCTTCTAAAATGAGTTTTTGCAATTTATCCGCGGCCTCCCGCTCTTTCGCGTCGATACCGGCTTGCGCGAGCAGGGTCTTGGCATCGATGCTGGCCTGTTCAAGTAACAGGCGCAGGCTGTCATTCTCGGCAGTCAGCGGGTTGGCTGCGACGTCCTGTGGTTGGGCGAGTGCGTCGACCGCGAGTGGTATCACAGCATTGGGTAGAATCTTCAGGGCACCTTTACCCACCATCGCCTGCAACTCGACAACCATTTTCTTTACATCGAGCGGCTTACCGATGAAGAGGCTGTCGGCCGGCTTATCCGAGTCGGAAACTTCAACCTGACCAGACACTAAGATGATTTTGATGCTCGGCCAGCGTTCGTGTACGGCATGGGCAAGTTTCAACCCGTCCATGCTGCCAGGCATCTGGATGTCGGAAAAAAGCAGGTCGATATCCGAGCGTGTTTCCAGAATTGACAAGGCTTCATCAGCATTGACGGCTTCGACCGCCGTAAACCCGGCGTCTTCGACGATGTCGACGGCGCGCATGCGAAGCACCATCTCGTCTTCGACGACGAGCACATTTATCGGAGTGTACGTCATTTAAGCTTCCTGTTAATGCCGACGCTACACGCTGACTGGACGGTGAAGGGTGCTTGACCGCAGTCTTCTGCGTCCGAACGGTCGAACAGCTGCCTTTTCTGAAGAGCGCCGCAAGTTTGTTGGGGCAGCCAGCGATCGCTCTGCATTAACGCCCACGGTGGGACGCGTCCGACCGTTGTTGCTGCCCTCTCACCCGGATCAGTAGTATTCCACCCA
>JANNUW010000575.1:0-2703 GCA_031414095.1 Hyphomicrobium sp.
CGGCGGCGACATGAACCTGCGAACCGACCTTTCTAAAGCCGGAATACTGACTCGGCGCGAACGGCAACTCGGCCCTTCTCGTCCAACTCTTGCTTGCCGAACTTTTCTTGATCGCCATCGCCGTCTGGATTTGCCTGGTCGTCGTCCTTATCGGCCTGCTTGGCCAATTGCTCCATGTAGTCGTTGAAGGCCTGCTTCATCTCCTCCATGAGGCGCTTCACTTCTTCTTCCGAGGCGCCATCTTCGAGCGCTTTGGCAAGCCGCTCCTGGGCATCGCGCAGCGCGCGCTCGGCTTCCGACAGGTCGCCATCTTCGATACGCAAGGCGGTTTGCCAAAGCTGTTCGACGGCACTCTTCATACCCTCGCGCGAGCGATCACGGCCAAGGCGATGATAGACCGTGCGCAACGACAGGTAGATGCGCGGATCGGTGATGAAGCCGTCAGCCTTGAGCGTCAAAGCATCGAGCGCGATCATGACCTGATCGCGATAGCGCGGGTCGTCGATCAACTTGCGGCGCTGCTCGACGACGGCGCGCGCAAGCGGCTTGGTAAAGGCGCGCTCTGGCAGCAGCATTTGGACGGGCTGGGTGCGGCCGACTTGACCGGCGACATCGGTCACCTCAAGGTTCATCATCACCCGCATGCCGGCCCATGGATGCGACGCGAGATCAAGGTATGTCGTGGCCTCGGCTTCCTTCGGCGAGCCGTGCGGCACCTTCAGCGATAGCAGGGGCGGGCGCGTCAGCGGTGGACGCGCGCCCTTGGGTGCCGGCGGTTGTGCCCACGCCAAGGCCGGATCGGCATCTTTGGGCTTCATTTTCTCAGCATGCGCTGCGGCGGAAGCCACGCCGTAGTCGTCTTCGACCTTGTAAATGAGCTTGAGGGAGCCGCGCGGGGTCAGCTCGGGCTTTTTGGTCAGCGCAATCTTTGGCAGTTCGTCGGGCGTTACAGCAAGCGTCCAAGCGCCGACTTCTGTGGAGCCGGCGAGCGCCCGCACGCTTGCGGCGCGGCGCAGCGTGAAGCGGACTTCCTGCACATCCTTGGACGCGGCCTTGGCATCGGGTGCGATGCGTTCAGGCTCGGTCCCGGGCGCTGTGATTTCCAAACTCAGCGCGTCGTCGCCGATGCCAGACGCGCGGACAATGATCACGCTGCGGTCGGGAACCGTCAGTTGTTTGTCGGGCGAGCCGGCCGCGGCGATCGCTTTGCCCGAGCCGAGCGGGTTGTTGCCGTCAGCCAGCATGAGTGGCGGGCGCGCAGTGTAGGCGGGCGGTGTCACCCAGGCATCGAGCCGCGCATCAGCAAGGCGCGCAAACGATGACATATGAAACGCACTTTGCAGACGCTCATAGATGCTGTCACCGGCAAGCGCGATGGCCGCCACGAGCCCGAGACTGAGCAGCGCCCGCAGTGCAAACGGATCGCGCATGTCGGTTCGCGGCGCGGGCCGTCCCGGCTTCAGCTTCGACATGGCCTGCGCCATGCGCGATTTGTGAGCCTGCCAGATCGCGCGCGTGACGGGATTGGACGCGGACGCCGTCAAGGTATCTTCATAAGAGGAGGCGGGGCGATGCGGCACGCCCGAGACGCGCTCGATGCGGCGGATGGCGTCGTCGCGCGTTGGCCAACGGATGCGCGCGATGTAGACGACCGACGCCAATGCCGCGAGCCCGAATGCCGACAACAGCGCGATATGCACGGGATCGTTGAGACGCGGCCAAAGTCCGGCGGCCGTGACGAGCGCGAACAGAAGACCGACTGTGGCGATCGACCATAGCCGAACCCAAATCTGTTCGAATACGGTCGCCCAACGGGCGAGCCTGATTTTGCGCTCGAAGCTGAGATCGGCATTCTGGCGCGCAGAAATTTCCTTGGTCATGGCCTAAAAAATAGCACGGCTGTGCGGCGTGTCACCTTTTAAGACATTACAAAATTGAGAGGTTTGGCAGGCTTCAGGCCTGCCGTTTAAGTCCTGGAGTAGAGCCATGCGGGTTCAGCTGCCTTGCAGCCAGGCAGGCAAGCGATCGAGGCCGATCAGCTCGTCATACGAAGGCCGCGGCCGCACGACGGCGTACTCGGCGCCGTTGACCATCACTTCAGGAACCAGCAACCGCGTATTGTACGTCGACGCCATGACCGCGCCGTAGGCGCCTGCCGTCATCACAGCCATAAGATCGCCGGGAGCAAATGGCGGCAGCTTTCGCCCCAGTGCGAGGTAGTCGCCGGTTTCGCAAACGGGCCCGACGATGTCCTGCACCTGCTCGGGGGCGTCGCGCAATGCTTCCTCCACCGGCCAAATATCGTGGTGGGCTTCGTAAAGCGTCGGCCGGATCAGGTCGTTCATCGCGGCATCGACGATCGTGAAAGTGCGTCCGGCTCCCTTTTTCACAAAGTTTGTCTTTGCGACGAGAACGCCGGCGTTGCCGACGATCATGCGGCCCGGTTCCAAAATCAGCTTGAGGCCAAGATCGCCGACGGTGTCTTTGATGACGCGAGCGTATTCGTCGGGATGGGGAGGCGGCGCGTTCGTCACGTCGTAGGGCACGCCCAAGCCGCCGCCGAGATCGAGGTGTCGCATGTCGTGGCCCGCATCGCGCAAGGTCAGCACCATGTCGCGCATCAGGCGGAAGGCGTCGCGGAATGGTGCCAGATCCGTGATCTGGCTGCCGATGTGCATGTGAATGCCGGCGGTGTCGATATTG
>JANNUW010000576.1:0-1370 GCA_031414095.1 Hyphomicrobium sp.
GCGTGGTCGCTTGATATCGCCGCTACGTGCCCGAAGTGTGGGCTCGACTACACATTCGCCGACAGTGGCGATGGGCCCGCCGTATTTGCCATAATGCTGCTCGGCTTCCTGATGCTCGGCGCGGCGCTGATCCTCGACTTCAAGGTCGGCCCGCCGTGGTGGGCGCATGCCGTCTGGGCGCCCGTGACGATGGGTCTGCGCTCGCCATGCTGCGCCCGATGAAGGCAATTCTGATCGCGCTCCAGTACAAGCATAAAGCAGAGCAGGGCCGGCTCAAGTGAAGCTGCGGGTCTCGGTGCGGGGGGCTGCGCTCGCTGATCGACCCAAGCCTGCGGCGATGATCTCGAGCCCGCCTGCGACAGCTTGCTGCATGGTCAGCTTGGACCCGCCAACGTGCCGCCGCTCGCCGATGGTTGTCGGCAAATGAATGAACCCTGACCGCACATGTCGCGCCATGCGACGCGACACTTCGAGCGAGTGATAGAGTGCTGCGTTACAAAGATAGCGCCCGGCATCGCGGGATAGCTCGACGGGCAGGCCTTTCGCGCGCAAGCGGTGCACGATGAGGCTCAGCGGGAGCTTGGAGGCAAGATAGTCGGGACCGCCGGCGACGAGGCAGCCAGCGCTTTCAGGTGTGTGCCCGCAGGCATCTGCAACGGCACTGCGCTCGTTGTAGCCGCGCGCCTCGATCACGAAGCCGCTAGCCCTCGACGACACACCGAAGTGGAGAGCAAGCGCCGGCCGTGTGGCATCGATCAATTCGACGATGCGCTGGGTGCCGCCGAACCACTCGGTCGACAGCATCTCATGATGAATGCGATACCCCGGAAATGCCCGCGCGGCTGCCGGCGCCAGTTCTTGCACCACCGCCCAAGACGCATTCACCGGCACCGCCGGAAACGGGCCGAAGCCGGTCAGCAGGATGGCGGGGCGGTCGCGGGAGGATGGCATGGCGGGATTTGTTTATGTCAACCGCGGGCTACGTCAAGTGGCGTACCGGGCCAAGCACCCACAGCTGCCTCCCCGGGCGAGCGCGGGCTGCGCGAGACCCGGGGTCGCGTCGGTCGCGATGAAGTTCCCTGATTGGAAGATTTGCAGACCGCGTTTCAATCGTTGGGACGCGATCCCGGATAGCCGCTGGCGCGGCTTCCGGGAAGGCAGGCGGAGGGGGACGAGCTGGGCCGCGGTTGGCTAGGATGGCAGGGCGGAGGAACGAGCTAGGGCGCGCTCGACTGGCAAGTCAGGCGGGATTTGTTTATGTCAACCGCGGGCTACGTCAAGTGGCTGTCCGCGTTCAGTTCATATGAGAAGAAGCGGGGTGCTGCTTGGCTTGGTTGGCGAGATAGTATTCTGCGGGGGTTAATCCTCCA
>JANNUW010000577.1:0-6547 GCA_031414095.1 Hyphomicrobium sp.
CGGATCACGGTAGCCTCCTCCAAAGCTACCTTGAATCAGAACGTGACTGATTTGGGAATCCTGTTTGTCAACACGTCCTAAGGCTGATGCAGAAGCGGACAAAGAGCACTTTGACGGCAAGACCACCGAGTAACACTATCCGGGCTGCGGACAATCCAAGGCGATCACACACCTACTAAAGGGTTAGAAATTAAGCGTCAGATATGATTGCCGACATCGGTGCATTGAGATGCCAGGTTATTCCGGTTGGAGGAGTATGAAGTTCCGCCGTACCGACAAAAGTCGCAGGTACAACGGATTCCAGAATGATCCTGCCAAATCCTTTGCGCTCGGGGAACGCGACAGGTGGCCCATCAAATTCCTGCCAGTCAAACTGAAACCGGTTTGTGGTTTTGTCCACTTCCCAATGGATGCGTAGCTTTCCCGATGGAACGGACAACGCTCCGTGCTTCAATGCGTTTGTTGCAAGTTCATGTATCGCGAGCCCCAGATATTCTGCGTGATTGGCCGATAACCGGACACTTGGTCCTTCCATACGTATCGTGGATGCATCCTCCTCATTGACAAAAGCCAGCTGTGAGCGAACCAGATCAAGAATTGAAGGAGCTTGCCAATTCTCCCTTGCCAACAAATCATACGACGCTGCAAAGCTCCGCAAACGGTTGTCAAAGGCAGATTCAAAATCCGAATGGCTAAGGCTTTTTGCGCCGATTTGATGGGAGATTGCGCTGATAACGGCGAACATGTTTTTTGCGCGATGCTTGAGCTCGAGGACGAACAGCTCGGCATGTTCCGCACGGTCGCGCGCGGTTTGATCGAGAACCGAGACCACCACAACGGCAGATTCCGAGCCGACAGTTAAGGGGTTCAGGGCAATCTCGACATGTATCAGATGTCCGTCTTTGTGAAGAGCCGTCAGGTGCCGACCTTCGCCCATGGGGCGACGTGTTGGGGCGTTCATAAACCCATCGCGAAGCAGCTTGTGTTTTTGTTTAAGATCGTCTGGCACCAGGGTTTCAACCTGCTGCCCAATCAGGCTTTCCTTGGAATAGCCGAAAAGCCGTTCTGCGGCTGAATTGAGATGCTGTATCTCACCCTTGCTGTTCACCAGCAGCATTGCAACGGGTGCAAATTCCAGCATTTTCTGGGCAACCACTAAAGTCGGCGGCACTCCCATCTTTGGATCAATTTCTGTCTTGCGGTTCACTGAATTCAAGCCATTCTCACGCGACGGACATGCTTAAATTATACTTTCATTCTAAGCATACTGTCGCTGTACGGCCAACTTGCTGTTGTTCAAGAACAATCCTTCGGCCAAGCCGAGCGCAAACGGACATCTGATTTCTGGAACAAAACTAGCGGCTCGCGCGTTGGGTACACTCAAACTAATTTAGGCCGGAGTCAAATTGATGAAGCCATTGATAGTGAGCCAGTCGGGAGTATTGCCAGGGTGCGGTACTCTCTACTGCCATTATGCAATGTTTCGTTGGTATTGGCGGGTCTTGTGAATGGAGAGCGCGATGCAAGACGGACTTGAAAAGTTTATGCATGATGAAAACATCAAGAAGTTCACAGTATTGCTCACGGTCGAAACCAGCGATGACCAGCGTGAAATGTTGACTAGACTATTGGCTGAGGAAGCGGTCCGGCTCCTGCCCTCAGGCTGGAGCGGAACGAGGATTTTCGGCTAGCTCGTTTTAGGCAACGTGTGGGGTCGGTTTTCGCCGCTTTGCCTTCAACCAATACGAGAGTGTTGCCAGTATTCCAAGGTCGCAATCGCACGCTAGCGGCCAATAGGGGTGGCATGCGCAGCACTATGAAGGTCTTTGATGTCGAAGCGATAAGACAGAAATGCACAGGTCGATTGAGCGACACCAACTTCTGCATTTGGCCCCAAGCACACCTCAGGCTTCGGTCCCGATGGGTCAGCTTCTGACCGAAAAGCTGACATGGGTTGTTTTGCGCCATCGACAACTGCATACTTGGTCAAATCAATGTAGTTGCTGCGAAAGATCAAAATGCATTTCTGGGACAAAAAATTGGCGAACACAGTGTGATATCCATCCTGCCATCAAAGCGGAGCCCGTTGGCGTTCTATTTGCTACTCTTGATGATGGCCATTCCGATTTGGGCGCTCAGCCGTTTCGTGGGCGTCATTGGATCGCTCAAAGTCCCCGTCACTGATTTGATGCTGGCCTTCACGCCGCTGACCGCAGCCCTGATCTTGGTGTTCTGCGCCGAAGGTACTGACGGGTTGATCCTATTCTTCAAGCGCGTGTTTGATTTTCGAAGTCTTGCGCGCAACAATTGGCTCTTCCCCGCACTTTTGTTAGCACCACTCATCTATGTCCTGACATATGTTGCCCTTCACCTAATGGGGCATAAGGGAGAGCCAACGGCAAATCTCCTAGGAGTACCCGTGTTGGCCGCAATCATGTTTTTTCTGGCAATCGGCGAGGAAGCAGGCTGGACGGGCTATCTCCTTGATCCGCTGCAACAGCGGTACGGCGCACTTGGTGCAAGCCTGATTATCGCCGTCCCGTGGTGGCTGGCTCACATCCCTTCTATAATTGCAATTGGAGGAACGGTTAGTGATATTGCTTGGTGGCTCCCTGGAGCGATCGCCCTGCGGGTTCTAATGACCTCGCTTTACAACAACGCTGGTAGATCCATGCTCGCAGTGATCTTGTTCCACACGATGTTGAATGTGGGGAGGCCAATCTTCTACCCTTCGATTGATGCTCATTACGACCCGGCCTACCAAGCCACTGGATACGGGATCGCCATCGTTATGTCGGCTATTGTCGTGACACTTTGGGGGACCAAAAGCCTGGCCAGAAAAACTGCGCCGTCAGTGGTGCTGTAACAGCCGTTTCTGGATAACTACTCCGACGTGACCTCTATCATCACCTCGTTGCGTCGCAAGAATGGCAGCGTCCATGGTGGGTTATAGAAGGCGTAACTCGGTGGCGACAGCGCGTTCAGCTTCTTACCTGTGATGAAATTGTTTAATTCGTCCGTGTGATTCTTTAGGCTTGCTTCGCTGGCCATCCCTGAAAAGCGGATCACCGCAAAGCGCTTGCTGGGCATTTCGACCAGCTTTACAACATCATTGTTCGGTTTCGGCAGCGTGGCCATTGTGTAGCTCGATGGCATAACAAAGCGCACTTTCCACTGCCCCCGATTGCCTTCCTGCGTGACAGGCGCAGTCATCGCGATTTTCTCGCTTTGCTGTTGAACAACAGGTGCGGTCATCGCGACATTCTTCTTAGATACATTATTCCCAAAGATATAGTCAGCGATAATACGGAATCCCTCATTGATAGCCTCCTTTCGGTCGCCGGTGACTTCGGCTTCGGCCACGATCATCGGCGGATAAAGGCGGACCTCAATATCACCCTGCGACCTAACCACCTCATATTTCGCCTGTTCGACATTACTCACAGTTTGGCTCCATGCTGCAGCTCCGAGGATGACAAGGGCCGATATAATCCATAGCATTCGCCTTCCCCTCATTTGACGGTCTCCACTGTGCGATTTGAATTGAACGGCTTTCCCCGGAAAATGGTTCCATTGAGTTTAACCTTAGTTTTGTTCCAACTTTTTATAAATACAGGAAGTTTGCGGCCAAACTCGTCAACCGAGCACATGGATTATGAAGGGCATAGTTGAAGACATTGAAGAACTTGCCGAAAAGCACGATCGGTCAGGGTCAAGTCCTGGTCGTTTCCAATCCTTAATATGATGTCCAATTGATTTGAATGAATGAAGCCGACTGTCTGGGGCATCCTAATTGGTCTTGGCGTCCGAATAATTGCGCAAAGCGGACCAATGGGATCAATTCTCTGGTTTCTGATTTTAACCCTTAGCGGAACTGGCTTGACGACGGCTGAGATTTGGCTTCAGGACTTTAGTCGTCTATAATTACACAAATAATTGCCCAGCAAGTGGTTGGCACTATTGCCTGCCTGAGCTAGGGTGCGGACGATCTGGCTAAGACTTCATCGATTGGTCGTCCGGACGACTATGGGTGAGCCTTGCCAATGCGGTTTCTTGGCCAATCCCAGTCTTGAATTTGCCGGCCATCGTCTGAATGTCGATTAGGACCGCATGTGAAACGAGATTCTGCCTCAGTTTGGGAGATGCACCATGCATATTGAAGAACTCACAATGGATGCCAGTTTACATTTCTTGGCTGGCAGCCGTCTTGGTCGGCTGGCCTGCGCGAACCAGTCCCAACCTTATGTCACGCCTTTCTATTTTGTGTATCACGATCAGTGGATTTATAGTTTCTCCACTATCGGCCAAAAGATAGAATGGTTCCGCACCAACCCACTTGCTTGCGTTGAAGTAGATGAAATAACGAGCCCTCAGGAATGGACAAGCGTTATCGTCTTTGGACGGTATGAGGAGTTGGCAAAAACCACTGATGGTCAGGCACCTCGCGAGATCCTTTTTGGACGGCATGAAGATCCAACGAAATCGATTGACGATCAGGACGCTCGTGAACTCGCTTTCAAGCTGCTTCAGCAACGTCAGTTGTGGTGGGAACCCGGTTACACCAGAACAGTTCTCCACGGTACGCCACGGCCACTGGACCCGGTTTACTTCCGCTTGTCCGTCGACGAAATTAGTGGCCACCGAGCTAGCCCAAAATAGATTCAATTCACCTCAAGCACAAGCATTCAGTGTGCTGAGCGGGCGCGCTCTTGACCGAGGGGGCCACATTGCCTCCATAGGCACGAGGGTTCCTTATCTACCAATCACTGTTGGCATTGCCGTGGGCCCAGTTTGATCTGGCTCAATGCAGTGGGAGAGCGGGTATGGCATTTGTCGCCATGAGGCAGCGACAAATCGGCCATTGATGCACTGGCATACTGCAGGTGCGGGCCGCTAAAAGGAGGCTTATTATGAATTGGGATCAAGTCGAAGGAAAATGGAAAGAAGTTCGTGGCAAGGCCCAAACCCAGTGGGGCAAGCTGACCAATGACGACCTTGACGTCATTAAAGGCCGCCGCACTGAGCTTGAGGGTCGCCTCCAGAAGCACTATGGCTATGCCAAGGACAAGGTGAAAGCCGAAGTGGATGCTTGGCTCAACAAGCTCTAGCAAATACCGAAACGTCTCGATGGGAAGCCACCTTCGCCGAATACCTGATGCAGGCGAGGCATTCTCCGGCGGTCCCTAAGTCAGCAGGGCAGCCGCAATAGACCTCGAACAGGCTTGCTGACAGCGGGTGCTGGCGTGCGTCTTCAAGCAGCCCACCCGGTGAGGCTGCGATTGACGAAGCGATCAGACTCAACCTAACATGCAGCTTGGGCCAGAGAAGTGGCAGTGGTCACATAAAGGAGCAATTGCTATGTCGCTCGGAACCATCCTCATTATCATCCTTGTTATTTTCTTGCTTGGCGGTTTTAGTGGCCGCTTCGGCGGGTATGGCTATGGTTTTGGCCATACCGGCATTGGCGTGGGCGGAATCCTCCTTATCATTGTCGTCGTATTGCTTCTGACCGGCCGAATTTGATCTGGAAGGCGGAGCGTCGGCAGTAGCAGTCTGGGGAAGCGCCTGCTGGCCGTAAGGCAGCCTAAAAGAGGTCTTGTGCCGAACATCTGAGATCGTATTCGTGAACAAGCCCTCCCGGGCTTGATACGCCCCCTTGGAGCCTTTCCGGCGCCCGTCTGGAGGGTTCATTTGATCTGGATCAAGTTGCTTGGCGAGTTGGGTGATATCCTGAAAAAACTATGGCTTCCAAGATACGGGAGTTGATTGGGTCTGTTGGGGCGCAATGACTTGCACAACAGATTTCCGGGACTCGTCGGAGGCCGGTAGCAGGTTTGCATCCATAAGGTTCAACAGGAGACTTCAATGAGGAAGACACTTTTAGGTTTGGTTGCGGCTGCCACGCTTTTTGGCGGCTTGGCGACGGCTGCGGAAGCAAAAGTCACGATATATTTTGGCTCACCATACTATAGTTATCAGCCAGGGCCGGATTATCTCTATTATCCGAATCGCGGCTGGTATCGAAATCAGCTATCCTGCAATCAGGCAAGGCGCCTTGTCCGTAATCGCGGCTATTACAACGTCTCGGTCATTGAATGCCGTGGGCGGACCTATACGTTCAGAGCTGTCAGGCCGAATGGCAAGCGCGCCGTTGTATATGTAAACTCCCGCACCGGGGGCGTTTGGCGCGGTTAGCCAACAAGCTGATAGCCCAGCATTGCAGCCGGGTTGAAAAACTTGGCTGCATCACTGAACTTAGCCGTGGAGGTAACTTGGAACCACTTGAGCACCTCGGCGTTATGTGAGTACTGGCAGCTTGGAAATTCCCGCATTCCCCTCCAAGCTGACCTGCCTCGCCCCAGCCGCTTGTCCCCCTCGCGCGCTAGGGCGTTTTTTTGCCCCTATACATCTAGGACGTGTTGACAAACAGGATTCCCAAATCAGTCACGTTCTGATTCAAGGTAGCTTTGGAGGAGGCTACCGTGATCCGAGGTTTGATGAGCGACAGGGAATGGGCCTGTCTTGAACCGTTTGCAATTTCACGTGG
>JANNUW010000578.1:0-3557 GCA_031414095.1 Hyphomicrobium sp.
AAAGATGGCTACGCTATTCACGCCACGATGGAGAGGGGATACCTCGGCGGTCCCGGTTCCCACGGCTGCGTGCGTTTGTCACCCAAAAACGCCGCGCGCCTTTTTGACCTCATCAAGACGCACGGCGAAAAGAAGACTCGCATCGTCGTCAGCTGAGTTGGTATAAATCGCCGGCCATGACCCGCCTTGGGGGTCTTGGCCGGTGGCTCAAGCGTGCCGTACGCCGCCATTTCAGTCGGCGCGAAATGTCCTCACCGCACCCCTCGATTTTTTCAGCCGGCAAGACTATATTAGCAGCGCTGCGGGGTTTGTCAGGAACAACAGAACTCCAGGGCCTATAAGTCTTGCTTGGGAGCTGTCCCTGACTGGAGCCGTGGCTTCGGATATATGGCGCCCACCTTACACTTGGAGGGACCCGGCGAGATCTACCGTTCCAACGGCCACCGCGGCACTAGTTTCAAGGCTTCCCCGAGCGTGACGATAGACGCAAAAATCGCCTTACGCGAGCAGGCGAAGGCGGCTCGAAAGCAGGCATTTGAACTGCACGGGGCGTCTGCGAACGCCGCACTGCGTCAGCACGGTCTGGACTTTCTCGAGTTGCCCGTGACGCCTGTGGTGTCGGGCTTTTTTGCCATCCGCGATGAAATCAATCCGCTGCCCTTGTTGTTGAAATTGTACCTCGCCGGGTCGCGCTTGGCGTTGCCGGCCATGCTGGGCAAGGGCAAGCCTCTGCTGATGCGCGCGTGGTCACCGGGCGATCCGCTTGCTACGACAACCTGGGGTATCCAAGAACCGCTCGGTGATGCCGTCGTTCTCGATCCGGATGTGCTTCTCGTGCCTTTGCTGGCCTTTGACCATCGCGGCTACCGGCTTGGCTACGGCGGGGGGTTTTACGACCGCACGCTCACGCAACTTCGCGCCAAGAAAGCAGTTGTCGCTGTTGGCTTGGGCTACTGCGAGCAAAGGGTCGACGCGGTGCCTCACGAAAGCTATGACCAGCGTCTCGATTGGGTTCTGACGCCGTCAGGGCCAGTGAAATGCTCCGGATCATAGATGCGACTTCTGTTTTTGGGTGATGTGGTCGGCCGTGCGGGCCGCAAGGCTGTCGTCGATGCGCTTCCCGGATTGCGCCGCCGCTATGCGCTTGATTTCGTCATTGTGAACGCGGAGAATTCGGCCGGCGGATTTGGCGTTACCGAAGCGATACTGGAAGAACTTGTCGATGCGGGCGCCGACGCAGTGACGCTCGGCAATCACGCCTTTGATCAAAAAGATGCACTCGTCTTTATCGGACGCCAGCCGAGGCTGATCCGGCCGCTTAATTTTCCCAAGGGCACGCCGGGGCGGGGCGCGTCGCTCATTCAAGGCAAGAATGGCATCGAGGTGCTGGTCATCAACGCTATGGGCCGCGTGTTCATGACCGAACTCGACTGCCCGTTTCGCGCCATCGATAATGAGGTAACAGCGTGCGCGTTGAAAAGCGGCGCCGATGCCATCTTCATCGATTTCCATGCTGAAGCGACCAGCGAAAAACAAGCGCTCGGCCATTTTCTCGATGGCCGCGTCAGCGTTGTCGTTGGTACGCATACGCACAGCCCTACATCCGATGACCGCGTTTTGCCAGGTGGCACCGCTTATATGTCGGACGCGGGCATGTGCGGCGACTATCACTCGGTGCTCGGAATGGATATCGACGAGCCGGTCAATCGCTTTCTAACCCGCATCCCGCGCGGCCGCTTCGAGCCGTCGCTGGGCGCGGCGACCGTCTCGGGCCTCGCCGTCGAGATAGACGATAAAACGGGGCTTGCAGTCAACTGCGGTGCCCTCCGGCTGGGCGGCGTCCTCAAGCCCGCCGTGCCCGAGTTTTGGGCCGGTCGAACTTGACGGATTCTGGAGCTCCGCGGAAGACGCCGGCTATTCAGAGCCGCATCAATAAGCGCTTCGAGAATATATGGCGCGGCACGGCAAGCGGTAGGATCGGTCGCAACCCGTAGGGTGCAATAGCGGCGCCTTCGCGTCGCGTATTGCACCGTGCCACTCGCGAGATGGTGCAATACGCATCGGCCAAGTGCAGGGCCGATGCTATTGCACCCTACGGGCCCCGCTGTCGGGTCATGTGTCAGGACCGTGTTGACCGCCGGTATCAGGGTTCCGACTCCGTGCTATGCTTAGCGCAAAAAGAGGAGAACGCCATGAGCGATCGAGTCAACAAATTCCTAGAGACCTGGGTGACAGAAAACGTCCGCACTGTAGCTGCTGAGGACCAATCGGCAACCGCCGAGAGCCTTGCTGCGTCGTGCATCGCCGATGCTGCTAAAATTAAAATCACCGAAGAAGAATTACAGGACGCATCTTCAGAGATTTTCGAGGGCGATCTCATTTCATACATGTCGGGCGCCATCGATGCGGCTGCTTTGGCTGACTTAGAAGCAATCACCAAGCACGACGACTGACCATGCCTTCAGACCCAAGGAGAGAAGCGGCAAGGACCCAAGCTTTGATCAAATGCGCAGTTTTTGCTAAGCATGCGTGAACACGAATATCCTTTGCCTGAACCGCTTATCACCACCTAGCGCGGCTGGCTTGGCGGCGAGCCTTGCTTTACGGGGCGGCGCGTGCCGAGCGTCTCGCGCCAACATGCTATTGCAGCGATTGCTGAGGCCAATAGTAAGTGACGGGCGTTGCCTGGCTCCCCGCCCGCGACGGCCCTTGACCTTTGTGCGCAAGATCGCCCAAAAGCATCGCTAATCCATAAGCTCAGCAACATCGATCGACCGACGAGACCAACATGGCCGGCCATTCAGCCTATAAGAATATCATGCACAAAAAAGGCCGCGCCGATGCCGCGCGCGCCAAAGCTTTTGCCAAGTTCAGCCGCGAAATCACGGTGGCGGCCAAGATGGGCCTGCCCGACCCGAACATGAATGCGCGCTTGCGCCTCGCGATCCAGGAAGCGCGTGCCGAAAATATGCCCAAGGACAACATCGACCGCGCCATCAAGAAGGCCGCCGGTAACGACACCGCGAACTACGACAGCGTGCGCTATGAGGGTTATGCGCCCGGCGGCGTCGCAATCATCGCCGAAGCCATGACAGACAACCGCAATCGCACGGGCGGCGCAGTTCGGGCCGTGTTCACCAAACACAACGGCAACCTCGGCGCGACGGGATCGGTCTCGCACATGTTCACGCATGTTGGCGAGATCACTTACAAGGCCGCTGCCGGCTCGGCCGATGCGGTGCTCGAAGCCGCCATCGACGCCGGTGCCGATGATGTCCAGTCCGACAGCGCTCAGCATGTCATCGTTTGTCCCTTCGATAGTTTAGGCACTATCGCCGGCGCTCTCGAAGCCAAACTCGGTGAGGCATCGAGCGTCAAAACCGTCTGGCGGCCGAACCTCACGACGCCGGTTGATGAGGACAACGCGCTCACCATCATGAAAATGATAGCTGCCCTTGAAGACGACGAAGACGTGCAAAGGGTCTATGCCAATTTCGATATCTCCGACGATATCCTGAAGAAGCTGACCGCCGCGTAGGGAGTATCCGTAGAAGGTG
>JANNUW010000579.1:0-1042 GCA_031414095.1 Hyphomicrobium sp.
CCCCGATGTTTCCCTTTTGCTCCGGTGGCAAGTTGACCTTCGTTGCCAGAATGGCATCCGGTTTCAACTCGTGGAAGATCCGGCCGAGGTTTGTTTCCGAAGTCCCGTTGCCGTAGAGAGGCGCAGTATCGAAGAAGTTGACGCCAATCTCGAGCGCGTGACGCACCGCACGCAACTGGTCAACAGCATCGCCCTTGGTCATCAGACCTCCGACGGCACCGCAACCGAAGGTGAGCAATGAAATGTCGAGACCAGTTCTGCCGAGCCTTCTGTTTTGCAAAACGCATTCCTTATCCAAGGGCACCATCAACGGTTACCATATTATCACAGCGGACGGCACAGGATAGCCGCGGGCGGGACGCGCTAGAGTAAGTAGATGCGAGCCTGGAGATCGATTACCCGAAATAACAATGGTGCCAATCTAAACCTAGGCGGTCTCCATCAGGCCCGCACCTCATCGGCGCAAGCGTCGGTTTTGGATCACCCATGCCCTGAGTGACGCGCGTCCGAGGAAACGCTGGTTGCCTTTCGATAGCATGCAGCCCAGCGGGAACTGTCGCGACGCGTGTCCGACAACCCTCACGCCCAGCCGAGTTCCTTCACGCAGAGGCCCGAGTGCCAGATCTTGGTCATGTGACTGATCTTGTCGCCCGAGAATTGCATTACGTAGACATAATCAGACGTCGTCTTCTTGCCGGTCGGAGGAACAGGGCCCCCTTGGCCGGTGTGCGTCGCATGGAACACGGCGTAAGCCGTGACATTGTTGCGTCGCGTATCGACGGCGAAGGACTTCAATTCGTAGCGACCGTCAGGTAGCGGACCAAGGATAGCCTTCATCCAATCGCAATAGGCTTCGAGCGTTTTCACTTCCGCGAGCGGCTCGGCCTGGGCCGAAAATGTGGCATGGGGTGTGCAGTAGGCTCTGCAAGCCTCCCAGCCCTTTCCAGTTTCACAAGCGACGAAGAACTTTTCGGCAATTTCGGAAATGTTGGACATCGATGTCCTCCTCCAGCGTGAAGTCGCAGGTTGCACGGATTGGCTG
>JANNUW010000580.1:0-1849 GCA_031414095.1 Hyphomicrobium sp.
GCCGCATGGTTCAAACCAAGCTCGCCTTTGCGAGAACTCCGCTCTCGGGTCAGACCGAAGACGAATTCGCGCCCTCCAAGGCCCGCATGCATCCATGGAGTGTAATACCACTTTCGGGCAGGGTTGTCCTGGACGCGCCAAGTGTTCTTGTCCATCCCTTCGAGAACATACGCAAGAACGGCCGCAAGGTACTTGCCGGGCTCGGTCTTAAAGTTGATGCTTGACCATGGGAGCACTACTGCGGCCGGTGGGGTCGACGGAAACGCTTAGCTTGGATCGAAAATGGGTCCGCTCCACCCAGAAGGCACCGTGTCGTTAGTAGCAGGGAACGGGGGCGAAGACTGCGCCGCACTTAGGTCCGCGAACGCTGTCACGGCAGCAGCCACCGCGCAGCCAAACGCTGCATTTCTTGTGAGTGTCATGTGTTTCGCTCGAATTTTCAACGGTCGCGCCGTCAACACGATCTCCATCACGTGCAAGGCGGGGGAGCGCGTCTGTTGGGGGGCGTGGGTTGGGGACAATCCGTCAATATCCTGGGCGGCAGGAAAGGATCGTCGAGCCTGCCAACGATGCTGCTTCGTCTGCGACGAGACCACGAGCGGAGTTGAAGCATTGAATTGATGACCTGCCATTTGGGGGTCCCAATTTCTTTAGGTGCGGTAACGGCCCCTACTTTGAAGAATGAATAAGGGATGAAGCGGCTCTCTCTGTCTTGCTGTGCACTCTCGCCGTCGCGCGAACTGGATTTTGATCGTCGACGTAATCGTCAATGCATGCCGGTAGAAGAGATGTCTGGTCCCGGTTCAAACCTTCGATGAAGCGCGCCATAGAAGCCCCCGCTGCTATGCAGCCCCGACGACATGGCAGAGTACCTGCGCACGTACCGGCAGCCCGGTGCCATGCGTGCCGGCTTCGAATACTACCGTGCGCTCGATCGGGACGCGGCCGCCAACAGCGCTGAGATCAAAGCACGCGGACCACTGATGATGCCGGTGCTGGCGATCGGTGGCGCAGCCGGATATCCGCACGCGCGTGGCCGCGGAACCGAGCCCGAGCACTCCTTGCGCCAAGTTGCGCGCGACGTTCGCGGCCTGGTCATCCCGGAGTGCGGGCATCAGGTTCCCGAGGAGCAGCCGGGACGACTGGCCGATGCCCTCGAAGCTTTCTTCGCCGAAGACGCCCCGCCGGGCACAAGACGCACCTGAGACCGCGGAACAACTCTCACTGATCCGAGCGAAGCACAGTACTGATGAACCAGCGCACAAAACCTGCTTTCAGATCCTCGGCGAGCCCTGACGTCGGCAAGGGCGAGTTCGAGCGATCTCGCTAGACGGCTGTGCGTCCGTCGTCAACTCAACTCGAAGTCGTCTCAAACCTCTGGGGCTCTGGCAAAGGACGGTCGAGTTCGAGAAGATGCGCGCCGCCTAAGGCCGCTCGTTGTCTCTCGCGCGCGCTCAGGGCGCAACGGTTGAGCGTCGCTGCCATCAAATATTGTCCACAGAAATCCGCAGCCGCTTATTTGACCGTTATACGACGTTTGCAGTTTGTCTGGTGTTCCAAAGCGCTAAGTCATTGAATGAGCGGCCTGAGACAGATGAGCGGCCTGAGACATAGGTGACAGAACGTACCGGACACATAGGTAACACTTTTCGCGAAGCGGGAGGTGTTGATGCCGTGGATGGAGTGTTCGGTAATGGACGAGCGTGTTCGTTTTGTCGGCCGTCTTCTGGACGGCGAGAGCATGAGCGATGTGTGCCGGTCTTTCGGCATCTCGCGCAAGACCGGTTACAAGATCTTCAACCGCTACCGGGATGAAGGTCTGGAGGCGCTGAGCGATCGCTCGCGCCGG